>CAZAIE010001487.1:0-1858 GCA_964485035.1 uncultured Myxococcaceae bacterium
GTACCTGCGCGTGCCGCTCGCCGAGCGCGCGTGGGCCTACAACCGCGGCGCGTACCCGACGTCCACGCCGCTGCAGTTCCTGGCGCAGGTGGGGCTGCCGGCGCTCCCGAGGCTGCTGGCCACGTGGGTGAAGCAGCTCGGCTGGGAGGAGGGCGACCAGTACCTCGCCGCGGTCTCGAAGATCCGCTCGGCGCGGGTCGCTCCGTCGATGGCGCAGGTGGCGCAGCGCAAGAGGTACCGGCGGCCGGCGCTGGCGTGGCTGGAGCGGAACGCGGAGCTGGCGGCGCTGGGCCTGATACCGCTGGCGGTGGGCGCGGGACCCGAACGTGGCGCGGCCGAGGACGTGCTGCTCGCGCTGGCGAGGCGGGCCCACGAAGGCGTCGTGCGGGCCCAGGCGCTTCGCTACGGAGACGAGGCGGCGGCGGCGATCGAGCAGCTGCTCGCGCGCGACCCGCTGGCGCTGGGCGTGTCCAGACCCAAGCCTCCGCCGTTCCTGCGACCCGCGGAGCTGCCACCGGTCTGCGACCCGACGGGAGCACGCTTGGATGAAGACGGGATCGAGGCGCTGCTCGAGCTGCTCCAGGTCGCGGCCCTCTTGGACCCGCAGTATCCCGGGCTGCGCACGGTTCGGGAGGCCTTCACGGCCGAGTCGCTGGGCGCGTTCGCGCGCGAGCTGCAGGAGCAGTGGGTGCTGGCCGGAGCGCCGCGGCGCCACGAGTGGATGTCGTTCGCCTCGGTGCACTTCCCCTCGGACGACTCCAGCCGGAGGCTCGCGGCGCTGGCGCGGGAGTGGGCGCGAAGGGATGCGGCGAAGGCCTCGTCGGCGTGTGCCGCGCTGGCGGCGCTGGGCACGGACACGGCGCTGATGCACCTCGCGCAGGTCGCCGAGACCTCGCGCTTCGAGAAGCTGCGGGAAGAGGCCGCGGAGCTCGTCCGCGAGGCAGCGGCGGCGCGCGGGCTGAGTCCGGAGGAGCTGGGAGATCGGACGGTTCCGGATCTTGGGCTCGGGGCCGACGGGACGCTGGAGCTCGACCTGGGGCCGCGCCAGATCCGCGCGACATTGGACGAGGTGCTCTGCCCGGTCCTGCTCGATGCCGAGGGGCGGCGCCTCCCCTCGTTCCCGCGCGCGAACAAGCAGGACGACGCAGCGAAGGCGAAGGAGGCCAAGGCCCGCTACCAGCAGCTCAAGGACGACGCGGCGGCGGTGGCGCAGCGCCAGCTCCGGCGGCTGGAGTCGGCGATGGTCGCGCAGCGGACCTGGAGCGCGAAGGAGTTCGTCGAGCGGCTGGTGCGCCACCCGCTGCTCGGTCACCTGGCGCGGAGGCTGGTCTTCGAGGCGGGCGACGCAGGGGCGTGGACGGCGTTCCGGGTGGCGGAGGACCGGACCTGCGCGGACGTGACGGACGTCGAGTACGAGCTCCCGTCGGCGGGGTGCGTGCGCGTGGCTCATCCCGCGCTGCTCGCGGAGCCGGTGCGGACCGCGTGGGGAGCGCTCTTCGCCGACTACCAGCTCCTGCAGCCGTTCCCGCAGCTGGGGCGCCCGGTGTTCGCGCCGACGGCGGAGGAGGCCAAGGCCTCGTCGCTCGGGAGAGTGGAGGGGGTGCGCTCCGACGCGAGGAGGCTCCTGGGGACGCTGGAGTCACGAGGCTGGCGAAGGATGGGCGGAGGTCAAGTCTCGGGATACGCGAGGACCTGTCGTGGCAACGGAGGAAGCTTCGAGGCGCAGCTCGTGATCACCCCGGGCATCTCGTTGGAGGACGTGGCCGGGGCGCCGGAGCAGACCTGTGGAGCGCTGACGCTGCTACCCGACTTTGACAGTGCTAGGCATGCGCAAGGGCAATCTTGCCCTGTGATCGCG
>CAZAIE010001488.1:0-1858 GCA_964485035.1 uncultured Myxococcaceae bacterium
GCGGGGGGCGCGGCTCTCCGGGGGCCAGCGTCAGCGCCTGGCCTTGGCCCGGGCGCTGCTCACCCGCGCGCCGCTCCTGGTCCTCGACGAGGCGACGAGCGCCCTCGACTCGGCGAGCGAGGCGGCGGTCCAGCGCGGGGTCGAGGCGCTGCTGAGGGACCGGACGGCCCTGGTGATCGCGCACCGTCTCAGCACGGTCGAGCGGGCCGACGAGGTGGTGGTGCTCTCCCACGGTCGGGTCGTGGAGCGGGGGACCCACGCGACGCTGCTGGCCGCGGGTGGGGCGTACGCCGCGCTCTGGGCGGCGCACTCCGGCAGCGGAGGCGACTGCTCTACGGGCCGATGAACCGGCAGCTCTGTTGACGGCAGAGCATCCCGAGCCTGGGGCAGTCCGCGTCGGCGACGCAGGGATACTCGCAGCTGCCGGCGAGGCAGTGACTTCCGCTGGGGCAGTCCCGGTCGCAGGAGCAGGCCTTGCTCGGAGGCTCCACCCGGCGGTCGACGCTCGCGGCGGGCGCCTGGTTCCGGTCGCACAGGAAGCCGTCGGGGCAGTCGCCATCGACGGCACAGGCCGGTCCATCCCCGCAGGTCCAGGGAGGGGCTCCGGGGGCCTCCTTCCGGCACGCGCACTCCGCGGCGCTCGAGCAGGGCCGCGCGCACTGCCAGGCCGCGCCCGCCGGGGACTTCCAGAGCAGGCAGGAGAGCCCCGGTCCGCAGCTGCAGTCCGTGAGGCAGGTGCTCCCCTCGGCTCCGGTCCCCGCGGGCGAGCCTGGCTCGCACCGGCACTCCTCCCCGCCCGGACAGGGCGGGCGCTGGTACCTCATCATCAGCCCGACTTCGGTGACCGTGACCGAGACGTTGGGGTTCCCCTGCTCCCTTCCCGCGATCGGAGCCAGGAGACGTACCTGCCGCCGAGCGCCGCAGCCCTCGTTGCTGGCGAGCACCCACGCCGTCAGCGAGACGAAGTCGGTCGCGCCGCCCGGGGAGAGCGTCCGCTCCACGCCAACCGGGCTCTCGCAGCCGTCGCGGACCGTGAGGACCACCTCCAGGCGCTCGGTCGTGCCCTGCCGCAGCACCGAGAGCATGCTGACCGAGTCGACGGGCCACGGCTCGAGTTCCCAGTGTACGCAAGGCCCCGTGTCGGGCATGCCCGCGTCCCGGCCAGCGTCGTGTGCGTCGGCCCCCGCGTCGGCCCGTTCGCTCCCGCCGTCGGCCGGGCCGCGCCGGGCCCCGACCAGGTCCGTCACCCCGCAGCCGAGCGCAGCCACCATCGCGAGCGCCGCGAGTCCCAGACGCATCGAACCTCCTACATGGACGCTCAGGGCAGGCACACCCCGGCCGAGTCGAACAGGAACTTCATCGCCTTGCAGGTCGTCCCGGTGGGGCAGGGGTGCGCCGCGTCGCAGAGGTTGCGGCAGTACGAGGTGGTGAAGTCCGTGGTCCAGCACTCCAGCCCGGACTGGCAGGACCCCACGCCCGTGCCACAGGTCTGGCCCAGCCCGCGCGAGCCGTCGGCCGAGCAGGCGGTGTAGAGGCCGTTGGTGGTGTCCCCCCACACCGTGCAGGTCCGCCCCGAACCGCAGTGTCCCGAGAAGAGCTCGCACCCGCAGACCCCCTGGCCTGGAGGGAAGCGCTCGTCGGTGAGGCAGGCGTCGCCCGAGGGACAGGGCCGCGAGGGGTCGCAGAGCCGGTGGCAGTACGCCGCGCTGGTGCCCCAGTTCCAGCAGTCGTACCCCAGGGTGCAGTCCCACGGAGCGGCGCAGGCGGACTGGCGCGGGTCGGTCCCGCCCTTGGTGCCCGTGCGCAGGCAGGCGCCGCGGTACTCCCCGGAGCCGTACTCCTCGGCCCACTTGCAGTC
>CAZAIE010001489.1:0-1850 GCA_964485035.1 uncultured Myxococcaceae bacterium
ACCCCCAGCAGCGCGAGCGCGGCGCCGAGCGTGCGCGGCCGCATCACCTGTCGTTCTGGAACGCGTAGACCTTGGAGCCAGCGCCCGCGAAACCCGCCGCGTCGATCGCGGTCACCCGCCAGAACCACTTGCCCGCGGCAAGTGCCGGGATGGCAAGTGAGCTCTCGGAGGCGTCGAGGGCCTGCGCCTCGATCAGGAAGTCGGCGTCCCGGGCGAACTCCACGCGGTAGCGCGCGGCGCCGCCGACGGGGGTCCACTCACAGCGCGTCCCGGCAGCGAGCTTCCCCTGAAGGGGACCGATGGGCTTGGGGGCCGAAGGCAGCGCCCGCGGCGGCAGCACCTCGCCATCGGCCTTCACCGCCGCGCCCTGGCCGGCGGGGACCTCCACCTGGACGTCGGGGGTCGCCGCCGCGGCCAGCGCCACCCTGCCCTCCAGCGTCTCCAGCCGCGTCCCGCCCTGCTCGTCCTGTCCGAAGCGGAACGAGGTGCCCCGCACCGACGCGACCGCCATCCGGCTGGAGGCCTCGAAGCGCGAGCCCTGCGTCGCCTTGCGCACGTCGGCGACGATGCCGCCCTGCAGCACCTCCACCTTCACCGCGCGCTCGCCGCCCGCCGAGAACGCCAGCGCCGAGAAGCGGATGGCCGACTCGGGCTTCAGCTCCAGCGAGCTGCCGTCCTTGAGGTGGATGCGCGCCTTGCCGCCGGCGCCGGTCTTCACCAGCTCGTTCACCAGCACCGGCATCCCCGGCTCGGCGGGCTTGAGGCTCGCCTCGTCCGCGCCCAGGAACGCCGCGCCGCCGACTGCCGCCAGCCGCGCGGCCACGTCGTCGGGAGCCCGCTCCACGTAGCGCAGGCCCACCCCCAGCGGCTCGCCGGGGCGCGGTGCAGGCGCGAGCGCGAAGACCCGGTTCTTGGGCAGGCCGGCAGCGACCAGCGCCGCGGCGACCGCCTTCGCCGAAGAGAGCCCCTTGCCGTTCGCGCGGTCCGCGTCGGAGACGTAGGCCGCCACGGTCACCGCGCGCACCAGCCGGTTCCGGTCGATCTCCTTGGCGAGGTCCTCGAGGCAGCCGCGGCCCTCGGGCGAGGCGACCCAGGCCTCGTCGAGCGCGTGGCCCAGCCGGATGGTCCCGCCCTGCAGCGCGATGCCCCCGCAGCGATCGGCTGCGTGGGCGCTGCCCGCCACCATCGTCCCCAAAGCCAACGCTGCCAGGCATGCACTCCGTCTCATGGCTTGTCTCCCTTGATCACGAACTCGACGCGGCGGTTCTGCTCGCGTCCCGCCTCGGTGTCGTTGGTGGCCTGGGGCCGGCTCGGACCATATCCGCGCGCGGTGAGGCGCTTCGCGTCGACGCCTTCCTTCACCAGGAAGTCCTTGATGGCCTGGGCGCGCTGCTGCGAGAGCACGGTGTTGCGGGCCGCGTCTCCCTGCGCGTCGGTGTGCCCCTGCACCTCGACCTCGATCGACGGATGGGCCCGGAGCGTCGCGGCCACCTGCCGCAGCAGCCCATGCGACGCCGGCAGGAGCGCCGCGCTCGCCACCCGGAACCGGACCACTCCCTTGATCTCCACGGCCTCCTTGGTGAGCACCACCGCCGCCTTGCCGACGTCCGGACACCCGTCGGTGTCCTTCACTCCGTTGATGGTCTCCGCCTCCAGCGGGCAGGCGTCGAGCTTGTCGGGGATGCCGTCGGCGTCGTTGTCCAGCTCCGGACAGCCGTCGTCGTCCTCGAAGCCGTCCGGGTCCTCGGCGGTCGCCGGGCAGCGGTCGGTCGCGTCGAACACGCCGTCGCCGTCCGGAGCGGCGCTTCACCCCGGTGGTGGTGCGCGAGCCGACGGTGTCCGAGACGCAG
>CAZAIE010001490.1:0-1846 GCA_964485035.1 uncultured Myxococcaceae bacterium
CGCCCGGACGGTAGCGGAGCGGCTGGCCGTCCTCGCGCGGGGGGAGCCTGCGGAACTCCAGGTCGCGCTCCTCGCGGGTCTTGAGCTCCCGCAGCGCGATGCGGCCGTTCTTCACCTCCAGGAGCTGGAAGGTGAGGGTCTGCTTGAGCTTCTCGAAGCGGTCCTGCTGCTGCTCGATGAGCATGCTCACGACGGCGCCGGGGCGTCCGGCGCGGGCCGTGCGTCCGGCGCGGTGCAGGTAGGCGGCGGGGGTCTCGGGGAGCGAGTAGTTGACCACCAGCTCGACGCCGGGGAGGTCGAGCCCGCGGGCGGCGAGGTCGCTGGCCACCAGGACCGGCAGCTCCCCGCTGCGGAAGTGCTCGATGAGCTGGCGGCGCTTGTTGGGGGACAGCTCGCCGTGCAGGAACTCGGCCTCGAGGCCCAGCTCCACCAGCGCCTCCTGGAGCTCCTCGGACTCGTGGCGGGTGCCGCAGAAGATGAGCACCTGGTAGGGCTTCTCGGCGCCCAAAAACTCGCGCAGGTCGTGGACGCGGTCGGCGACGGTGGTGCGCAGGATGCGGTGCGAGAGCTCGGCGGGGAGCTCCCGCGCGGCGGTGAGGTGGAGCCGCTCAGGGGAGCGCATGAACTTGCGCGCCACCTGCTCGACGTCGTTGGGGACGGTGGCCGAGAAGAGCATGGTCTGCCGGTCCTGCGGCAGGCCCTTGATGAGCGTGGCCAGCTCCTGCGAGAACCCGCCGCGGAGCAGCTCGTCCACCTCGTCGAGCACCAGGGTGCGGACGTGGCCCAGGTTGAGCAGCTTGCGGTCGAGCAGCTCCTGGATGCGCCCCAAAGTGCCGACAGCAAAAGTGGCGCCCTCGGCCAGCTCGGCCTTCTGCTTGTCCATGCTGCGGCCGCCGGTGAGCGCGACCACCCGGCGCTGGAGCTTGCCGCACGAGCGGGAGAGCGACGCGGCGATCTGCTCGGCCAGCTCCCTGGTGGGGGCGATGACCAGGACCTCGGGGAAGGCGGTCTGGCGGGGCTCGACCTCCAGCAGCGGGAGGCCGTAGGCGAGCGTCTTGCCCGAGCCGGTCTTGGCCTCGACCACCACGTCGCGGCCGCGCCGGATCACGGGGATGACCAGGGCCTGGATGGGCGTGGCCTCGCGGAAGCCCTGCTTGCGGCAGGTGGCGAGGAGCTCGGGGCAGAGGTGCAGCGATTCGAAGGTCACGGGCATGGCGGACTCCAGGGGAGAGCCCGCTATACACCGGAAGCCCGGGTCCCCGCTCAGAGATGTGGGGGGCGCGGGGGCCTTCGGCCGACCTGCCCGACACCGATCGGTCATCGGGGAAGCGGGGAGGGGCGATGGGAGGTGAGCCCGCCTGCTACGACCACCTTCCTCGGAAGGTGGCTCGGGTCGGCTTCCAGTCCTCCAGGGTCACCGCGACCGACGCCGCCCGCGAGAGGCGCAGCGGCACGGCGAAGGCCTGGGTCAGGAGCTTCGCCACTCCCGGGTCGAACAGGTTCGGCGGGTAGTCGAGGTGGATGAGCGCCTCGTGGCCGCCCAGTCGCTCCACCTCCAGCTTCGAGCCCTTGTGCGTCATGGACCAGTAGCCGGAGCTGAGCGGGAGCAGGAACTCGACCGCGCTGAAGCGCATCACCAGGCGCAGGACGGGGTTGGTCAGCGCCTCCTCGTCCCGCTGGGCGAACCAGTCCAACGCTGCCTGGTCGTCGAAGCCGTGCAGCTCCACCACCGCGGCGAGGGCCGACCACAGCTCCACCTCGGGGATCCAGGCGCTGTTGAGCGGCGCCTCGCGCAGCAGGGCGGCGACAGGGGGCGGCAGGCCGGCGTCGGCGACCTGGGCGGGGG
>CAZAIE010001491.1:0-1846 GCA_964485035.1 uncultured Myxococcaceae bacterium
TTCCGGCGCAGCGGAGCAGGCCGAGCGCGTCGTAGGCGCGGAGCGTGACCACCCCGGCTCCGTCCTCCTCGCGGATCGTGCGGCCTCGGGCGTCGAAGGTCCGCTTCGCCACCACGTCCCCGGGGCCCTCTTCCCGGTCGTGCTCCTCGATGGGCCTGCCCAGGACCTTTCGACCCGCGAGTGCCCGAGGCGGTTGCCTCGTTCTCGCGGGTCCACGGTGCGCGCGGTCTCGCTTCGTCACCCGACCGCGCGCACCGCACCGCCCCTGCTATTCCAGATTCCAAAGAGCCACATCGCCTTCGCGCAATTCACATCACCCGGCCCCCAGTGTCGAGCCCCTCAACCACCGTCGTCGCGGACTCCGGCGTCGAGAACGTCAACTCGACCGTCGATGTCCTGGGGAGCAGTTTGGCGCAGCGCCGCTGGTGCCAAACCCACCAGGCCAATGCGAGACAGCGCTCGAGAGGCCACGGCAATCAGCGCGACCGACGGGTGGTTCGCACACGGGATCGAGGCATCGTCGTCGTCAACTCCGCCTCAAGCTCCTCGACCGTCGGAAGGCTCGCACGAAGGTCCTCGGGCAGCGTCTCGAGCAGCTTCGTTTCCCACTGGGCGACCCCTATCGGCTTCTTGAAGTCGCGCAGGGCGTACTCGACGACGACCTTGTTCTTCGACCTGCACAGAAGCAGCCCTATCGTCGGCTTGTCCTCCGGGTGCCTCAAGAGGTCATCAACGGCGGAGAGGTAGAGGTTCAACTCCCCGACGAAGGCCGCATCAAACGGAACCGCCTTCAACTCGATGACGACATAGCAGCGCAACTTCAGGTGATAGAAGAGCAGGTCGATCGAGAAGTCCTCACTCCCGACCTCCAGCGGCACTTGCCTGCCCACAAAGGCAAAACCGGTCCCCAATTCGAGCAAGAACTGCTGCAAGTGCTCCATCAGCGACTGCTCGACCTCCGCCTCCCTCCGTGCGTCGGCCGTTCCGAGAAAATCGAACAGGTACGGGTCCTTGAAGATCTGTCCCGCCATGTCCGAGTCGGCTGGGGGCAGGGTTCTTTCGAAGTTGCTGAGGGCCTTCCCCTCGCGCTCGTGCGCACGGCCTGCGATCTGCAACTCGAGGATGCTCCGGCTCCACCCCTGGGCCACGCAGCGCGCCGCGTACCAGTCGCGCGTCGGCGCGTCCTTGATCCGCTCGAGCAGGCGCATCAGGTGTCCCCAGGGCAATTTTGCAACAGGCTGTTGCAAAATTGGCCCGTCAGGGTAGGCCTGGGCGAACGCGCGCATCCCGTTGAGGTTGCGCGAAGAGAACCCCTTCAGGTCGGGAAACCTTGCGAAGGTCCTCCGCGAGGCGATCAACCACCTTCGCTCCCCACCCTTCGCCGGCCTGCCTGGACCGGATCTCCTGGCCGATGTCCCAGTACAGCTGGACCAAGGCCGCGTTGGCAGCCACGACTGCCCGAAGCCGTCCCTGCTCAATCCGGCGCTTGATCGCGCGCAGGGTCCGAGCGTAGTCCGCTGGAAGGGCTTCACGGGGCCTGGCTGGGAAGAGTGCTCCCTCCCGCGTTCTCCCTCGGCTTGCGCGCTCCAGTGACGCCGTTCGGGAATCAGCTCCGCGCGGCTTGGCCATGACTGTCTCCCGGACGTGGGCAAACACCGCCGCTGGATCTACACCCGCGGAGGAGCCACTGCTACCGCGGGCCGTTGCCCTCCCCCGTGTCCAGGCCCTCGCGATGCCAACGAACCAACCGGCTCATCTCCAGACACCAGGAGCCGACCTCTGTCGCCTCGTCGTCGCGCCTACGACCACCGCCTGCGCAACCTCGCCTCGCGAGACCGAGACCCCG
>CAZAIE010001492.1:0-1845 GCA_964485035.1 uncultured Myxococcaceae bacterium
GAGGTGGTGGGGTGGTCGCCGGTCCCGAAGGCCATCCCCGGCTCGATCACCAGCTTGAGCGGGACGTCGCCGGCGTTCGGCAGCTCCCACGACGGCCCCACCCAGACCCGGCCCACGCGCACCGGCCGGACGTGCTTCTTCCAGGTCTCGGACCAGTCCTCCTGCTCGACCGGGGAGGTGAGCGCGCGCGCCTCGGGGAACTCGCGGCGCACCTCGCGGGCGGCGTCCTCCACCTCGTGCTCGCTCTCGTAGTAGGCCAGCACCTGGATGCGCCCCTCGGGGAGCGGGGGCGCCGACGCCGGCAGCTTGAGCGTCCGGTCGCGCACCTCCAGGCCCAACGGACCGGTGGTGTCGAGCACGGCCTGCAGCAGCTCCGCTGCCTCTTCGGGGATGTCGATCTGGAGCGCGTAGTACACGATGTCGCCTCTTCTTTGGGGTCAGCCGATGCCGACGTCCGCGGCCTTCGGACCGAGGATGGCCAGCGCACAGCGCGCCGGGTCGAGCAGCCGCCGGGCGACGGCGAGCACGCTCTCGGCCGTCACCGCGCCGATCCGCTGGTCGTAGGAAAGGTATGCGTCCGCGCCGATGCCGTAGGCGTCGTCGTAGGCGACGAGCGCGGCGCGGGCGGCGTTCTTCTGCAGGCTGATGGCGTGACTGCCGACAAGATACCGCCGGGCCCGGTCGAGCTCGGCCTGCGGGATGGGGTGCTGGAGCACCGCATCGAGCTGCTCGCGGATGCCGGCCAGGGCCTCGCCCACCTTCTCCGGGCTGGTCCCCATGTAGACCCCGAAGTAGCCCGGGTCGAGGCCCTCGACCGAGAAGGAGCTGACGCTGTAGGCCAGCGAGCGCTTGTCGCGCAGCTCCACGAAGAGCCGCCCGCCCTGGCCCGAGAGCACGCTCGAGAGCACGTCCAGGTCGTAGCGCTCGGGGGAGGAGACGGTGAGCCCCTTGCAGCCATAGACGAGGTGGGCCTGCGCCTTGTCCAGCTCCCGGAAGGTGCGGCGCGGGGCCGTCGCCTCCGGCTCCTGCGGCACCGTGGGCAGAGCAGGGGGTGGGCCATCCGACGCGCCGAAGAGCTCCTCGCAGAGCGCGAAGGTCGCGTCGGGGTCCACGTCGCCGACGATGGCCAGGACCAGCCTCGAGCGGTGCATCGCCGTGGAGTGGAGCGCCGAGAGGTCCGCCGACGAGAGCGAGCCCACCGACGCCTCCTCGCCCATGGGGTCGAGGCGGAAGGCGTGCACCTGGAAGAGGGTGCGGGTGAACAGGTCGAACACCGCGCTGGAGGGGCTGTCGTCCCGCGCGCGGATCTCCTGCAGCAGCACCGACCGCTCGCGCTCCAGCTCGTCGGGGGCGAAGGCGGGCTCGGTCGCACACTCGGCCAGCAGCCGCAGCGCGGGCTCAAAGTGCTTCGAGAGGAACACACCGCGCACGCTCAGCGAGTTGCGCCCACCGCTGCCGTGGAGCGCGCCGGCCATCCTGTCGATGGCGTGGGCGACCCCGGCGGCGTCGCGCCGCTTCGTGGCGCGGGTGAGCAGGCGGCCGGCGAGCTGGGAGATGCCGTTGTTGCCGTCGTGCTCGAAGCGCAGGCCGCCCGGGAAGACCCCGCGCATGGCGAACAGCGGCACGCCCCTCTCCTGCTTGACCAGGACGGTCGCGCCGCTCGCGAGCACTGCCCGCTCGATGCCCGAGTGGACGGTGCGCCGCGCCCGGGCCTGCCCGGCCCCCGGCGCGGGAGCCGACACCGGGCGGTCGCTGGCCACCTCGCGGGGCGCAGGCTCCTCGGCCACGGCGCGGGCGAGCAGCTCCTCGACCTTCGCCCGGGTCAGCGCGTGCTCCTTCGGGCAG
>CAZAIE010001493.1:0-1845 GCA_964485035.1 uncultured Myxococcaceae bacterium
CTGCTCGCCCACCCCCAGCTCACCAGCGACGAGACGCCCATGCCGGCCGGCAAGGGCGCCCTCTTCTTCCCCGCCCTCTCCGACGCGCCGGCCCGCGAGCCCAGCCTGGGCGTCTTCCGCGACGAGGAGCTCGTCGCGTCGGGGAGGATGGGGACGAGGGTGGTGGTGGACCCGGGGACCTACGACGTGCGCTTCGGCTCGGGTGCCGGACGACAGCAGTTCTCCATGACCGTGGTGGTCGAGGAGGGACGGGTCACCGCCGCGGAGCCGCGCTGGAGCTCGCTCGAGGTCCGGGTGGTGAACGATCGGTTCATCGGCTACCGCGGCAGCTACGAGCTCATCTCCATCCCCGCGCGCGAGGAGTACGGCATCGGGTTCGGCGTGGACGAGGAGCAGGGCGAGGAGGTGAAGGTCTGGGTCCTGCCTCCAGGGCTCTACAAGATCGTCCAGGCCGGGGGCACCTACCGCGACCGCGTGAACTTCGCCACGGTCTACCTCGAGCCGGGCAAGCTGACCCGCTTCAACCTGGTCCGCGACCAGGACACCGGCGACTTCAAGGGCGCGGGGGTGGTTGCGGAGGAGGAGGCGGTGGCCGGAGTGGCCGGGCCATGGAAGCGGTCGCTGGTGGTGGGCGGGGACGTGAAGGTCGGCTACAGCGACGACATCGCCTCCAAGGGCTGGAACTTCGACGTCAGCCTCTTCGTGGACGCGATGGTGCGGTACTGGAGCGAGCCGCACGTCTTCGTCAGCCGCGTCGAGCTCGAGGAGGGGCTCCTGCGGCCCGCGAGCACGCGGCGCTTCGAGCCGTACTTCGACCGCCTCTACTTCCACAACATCTACACGTTCCACCTCCTGCCCTGGGTGGGGCCGTACGTGCGCGCCGGCCTGGAGACGAAGATCCTCCCCCGGTACAAGAGCTGGGACGCGCCCCAGGACATCGAGGAGTACGACGAGGACGGCGCGCTGGTGCGCACCTACTCGGGCGTAGACCGGGTCCAGCTGGGCAACCCCTTCGCGCCGTTCCAGCTCAAGGAGGGCATCGGGGGGAACTTCCGCGCCCTGCACACGCACTGGGCAGACCTGGACCTCCGGGTGGGAGTCGGCGCGCGGCAGTACTTCCCCCTGGGCGAGCTGGCCGTCGAGCGGACCGCCGACTCCGAGCGGCTGGTGCGGGTGACCGCCTACAACCTGGAGGGCGTGGAGGGGGCCATCGTGGGGACCGCGCGCATCTCTCGCTGGGTCACCCTGACGACCGAGTTCGACGGCCTGGTCCCGTTCAGCGATGCCGAGCTCTCGGTGTTCACCTGGCGCACGCAGACGAGCCTGCGGCTGGTGAGCTTCGCGTCCCTGAACTACCTGCTCAACGTCACCCGCGACCCAAACCGTCGCGCCGGCGCGGTCATGTCCTGGGAGCAGCTCTTCCAGCTGCGCTTCAGCTACAACATCTTCTAGGCGCTATCCCCGGCGACCCGTCCACGTCCACCTGAGACTTATCCCCCCGACGGGCCTTCCCGGATCATCCTGACCCGAGGCCCCGATGCGCCCTGCCCTGCTCCTGTCTGCGCTGTTGGCTGCACTCGCCGCCTGTGGCGAGAACACGCTGCCCGTCGACCGGCGCACCGACACCGACAGCGGCCCCGAGGCACGGGACACAGGCAGCAGCTCCGAGGTCGACGCCACCGTGGACAGTGCGGGCGACGACGCCGGCAGCGAGCGCGAAGACACGGGCGCCCAGCGCGACGCAGCGCACCCCGGAGCCGACGCCGCCCAGGCCAGCCCCGACGCCGGGGCGTCCGGAGCCGACGCGTCCCAGCCCCGCCCCGACGCGGCGCTTCGCCCCGACAC
>CAZAIE010001494.1:0-1844 GCA_964485035.1 uncultured Myxococcaceae bacterium
GGCTCGGTCACCTACTCCAACATCCCCGGCGCGCAGCTCTTCAAGGACGGCGTCAGCTACGACGACGTGATGCAGGGCTCCATCGGCGACTGCTACCTCGTCGGCGCGCTCTCCTCGGTCGCCTACTCCGACCCCAAGGCCATCGAGAACTGCATCAAGGACAACGGCGACGGCACCTACACCGTGCGGTTCTTCAAGAAGGCCGCGAGCGGCAAGATGGAGCCCCAGTACATCCGCATCGACGGCGACGTCCCCTCGGCCTACGCCGGCGGCACCAGCCGCTACGCCAAGAGCCGCGACAGCAAGGAGCTCTGGGTCTCGCTCATCGAGAAGGCCTACGCGTCGTGGAAGGGCGGCTTCGAGGCCATCGGCAACGGCGGCTACCCCACCGAGGTCATGACCGCCATCACCGGCTCCAGCTCCAGCTACTACGCCCTCAAGACCAACAAGCCGGACGCGATGTTCGACCTCATCAAGACCGCCGTGGAGATGAACACCGCGGTCACCGCGCTGACCTACGGCGAGGACAAGAAGGACATGTACACCGGCACCGGCGTGTACGCCTGGCACAACTACTCCGTCCTCGGCGCCATCGAGGAGAACGGCCAGAAGTACGTGCAGCTGCGCAACCCCTGGGGCAGCAGCGAGCCGGGCAACGACGGCAAGAACGACGGCATCTTCAAGATGAAGCTCGAGGACTTCTCGAAGCTCTACATGGGCCTCAACGTCAACTGAGCCCGTCGCCAGTTCCTCTCCTGCGGCGCGTCGCGATTGCGGCGCGCCGCGGGCGTTTCTGGGCGGTTCGACAAGACCCGGGGCCGCGGACGATACTCCGCGCGTGCCGACCGCCTTCGCGAGACTGCTGCTGGTCCTCGTCCCCCTCGCGGGGCCCACCCAGCCGACCCCGCACACCGCTTCCAAGGAGCCTGCCATGGCGAACAAGTTCACCATCGTGACCGAAGAGGAGTTCTTCAAGGCCCACGCCCCGGGCACGCCCTTCAAGGTCCACGTGGACGGCGACGAGGTCGCGTTCCTCGGCAAGATGAAGACCGCCTACTTCGAGTGGATGTACGGCGTGAAGGAGAACGGCGCGCTCGCCTCGTACTCCATCGCCTACCGCTCCGAGGCCCCGCTGCTCCTGGAGGCGGACGGCAAGCGCGCGGCGATCCCCGCGAACCGCGTGCGCGTCTTCGCCACGCCGGCCTTCGAGAAGGAGTTCAAGCCGGGCGACAAGAGCGCCCCGGAGATCGTCCAGGAGTACATGGAGAAGGAGAAGCACGGCGCCTACGTCGCCGAGTTCCGCCTCGAGGCCGGCAAGACCTACGACGCCGTCGTCCACGAGGACGTCTACAAGCTCCCGCCCAATGGCCCCGGCCAGCCCCCGGGCAAGGGCAAGAAGACCGTGCTGCGCATCTCCAACAAGCCCTTCAAGGGCAGCGAGCCCACCGTCGAGCCCACCCCGGTCTACAAGAACTGGATGTACTGAGCCGGGCCGTATCTGCTCGTAACTAATCTGTTTTTCAAAAAAGCGCACACTGTACGCAACTCTGTCGGTGGGCGTCGGACAATGTAGGCAAATCTCCGCCACCTTTTCCGGGGGAAGACATGACCATCATCGGCAACCTGATCACGAAGTCGCTGGCCAACAACCGCATCGACAAGACCGAGGTCGATGCCCTCGTCGCCCAGGCCAAGAAGGACGGCAAGGTCAGCAACAACGAGAAGAAGGAGCTGCAGGCGCTCCTCTCCAAGCACGGCGACAAGTTCGACGCCGACGCCAAGACCGCGCTCGCTTCGCTGCTCGGCGGGAGCACGACCACGACCCCGCCCAAGCCCCCGACGAC
>CAZAIE010001495.1:0-1841 GCA_964485035.1 uncultured Myxococcaceae bacterium
GGGGAGGGCGATGAGCGGGGGGTACCAGCGCTGCGGCCCCACGAAGCCCACCGGCGAGGCGCGGTAGCTCCAGACGGGGTCGGTGAGCACGCGTCGCCCGTCGAGCTCGACGTAGAAGGTGGAGTGTCCGAGCCAGGTCACGCGCAGGCCGCTCCCCGGCGCCGTGCGCAGCGCCGCGGGATCGACCGGCATCACCGGGAGCGGCTCCTCGGGGGCAGTGACGGCGTCGTCGGCGAAGGAATGCACCAGCGCGCCGGCGAGGTCGCTGTGCAGCGGCTGCGGGTTCACGAACCCTCCGCGCTGCCACTGCGGCGACCGCTCCATCCGCGCCTGCCGCGCCCCGGTGGGGTGCCTCCCCAGCGCGGCGCACCCGGTCCCCAGCAGCCCCGCGATGGCCAGGACGAGCACCGACCACCGTGTCCTGTCCCTCTTCCGCTGCATGCCCACGTCCTTCCCGGCTTGGCCCGGTCGCAGCTCGCGACCGGGCCCAGTATCCGGGACGAGGGAGGGGGGTCAAGCGGCCAGCCAGGGGGCTGCGCTCACTCCTTCGAGAGGTTGTTGGAGCCGAAGTTGCGGATGGCCTTGCGCTGCGCCTGGCTGGACTCCTCACCGAGCGCGTTGGCGCTGGCAGCGAACAGGGCGCGCAGGTTCCCGAAGACGCCCACCGAGCTGGAGATCTCCTTGGCCTGCAGCCGCTGGTTGGCCTGCTCGGCCTGGACCGTGGCGCGGTCGATGGAGGCCAGCGCCTCCTCCCGCCTGCCGGCGTTGTACAGCTCCATGGCCCGCCGCGCCTCCGCGATGGACCGGCCGTTGAGCGCGTAGGTCAGCACCTCGCGGTCGGAGGCGCGGTCGGCCTCGGCGGCGTCGGCCACGAAGGTCGCCGAGAGGGCAGGGGCCCGGGCAGCGACGCGGGCGCGGTCCGAGGCCGCCTCCGCGAAGGTGGCCACCGCCTCGACCACGGGCACGGTGCCGCTCGTGCCGCCCACCGAGAGCCGCGCCAGCACCCGCACCTCGGTGGTCGCCGCGAGGTCGGTGACCTTCACCACCACGTCGTCGCCCACGCGCTCGAAGAGCTGGCCATACACATCCTCGATTCGCGTGCCGTCGGCGGGGTGGAGGACGACGCGGACGTCCGCGGCCACCAACTGGGAGGCCAGGCGCAGCTCGGTCGCGAAGGCCTCGGCGACCCCCGAGGGCTCGTCGAGGAAGCGCAGCCTTCCGCCGCCGTGCTCCGCCAGCCCCTCCATCACCGACTGGTTGTAGCCCTCGCCGATGCCCACCGAGGAGAGCGCGATGCCCTGCTCGCGCAGCCGGGCCGCCGTGGCGAAGAGCGCCTCGGGCCGGGTCTCGCCCACGTTCGCCTGGCCGTCCGAGAGCAGCACCATGCGGCGCACCGAGCGGTCCGCAGCGTGGTCCTGCAGCATCGCCGCCGTGGCCCGGCCGATGCCCCCGGAGATGTTGGTGGAGCCCAGCGGCTCGAGCCGCGCGATGGCGGCCAGCACCCGGGCCCGGCTCTCCTCGTCGATGGGCGTGGAAGGCACGAGCACGTCAGCGGAGGTCTCGTAGGCGACCAGCACCACGCGGTCGCCGGGCAGGAGCTGGCGGACCACGTCGCTGGCTGCGGCCTTGGTCTGCTCGAGCTTGGGACCGGCCATCGAGCCGGAGCAGTCGAGGACCAGCCCCAGCTGCACCGGCACCCGTCGTCCCGCGGCAGCGGAGGCAGCGCCCGAGAGCTTCACCATCAGGTACTGCTCCCGCATCCCCGGGGCGAGGAGCGGGTGCGACAGCGCCGCGCGGATCTGCACCGCCGAAGACCCAGCGAGGCCTGCCGTGTCCCGGAA
>CAZAIE010001496.1:0-1241 GCA_964485035.1 uncultured Myxococcaceae bacterium
TCCCCACCCAGCCTGCCTGCCCCCCGAACGCCTTCTGCGCTCCGCCGCGCGGGACCTGCAAGCCGGCGCAGGGCTGCGCGACCGACGAGGACTGCGGCCTGGGACGCTTCTGCGATCGCTTGGTGGGCACTGGGACCGATCAGGCCGCGCCCTGCGAGGCTCCTGGCTGCCTGCCCCCGTCCGGTACGTGCCGCGAGCGGACGGCCTGCACCAGCGCCGCGGACTGCGCGGTCGGCCAGGTCTGCGCCATGGACCCGAGCGACCCCTGCACCAAGAACGCCTGCCCGATGTACCTGCCGGCGCAGCTCTTCTGCCTCCCCGCGTGCCCGGAGCTCGGCGAGGCGGCGTGCCTTGCGCGCTCTGACTGCGAGGCGATGTGGCTCCCGTCGCCGGGCGGCCAGGACAAGCGGGCCGGCTTCGCGGGCTGCAAGCCGGCGGGTTGCCCCCCGGTGGTCTGCGCGATGTGGTGCCCGAACGGCTTCGCCCGGGACGCCTCCGGCTGCGAGATCTGCTCGTGCGCGGGCGCCTTCTGCTCCAGCGACGCCGACTGCCGGCCGGGCCAGGTCTGCGTGTTCGGCGGCGCCGCCGAGAGGGACTGCGCGGGCGAGGACTGCGGGGTCGCCCCCGCTGGCACCTGCCGCGACGTCCAGCAGGGCTGCCAGACCGACGCGGAGTGCGCCTCCACCGAGCGCTGCGAGGTCGCGGTCTACGACGCCTGCCCGCCCGGCGAGACCTGCCCGCCGCTCTTCGGCAGGTGCGTGCCCCGGACTTGCACCAGCGACGCGGAGTGCCTGCCGGGACAGACCTGCGTCTGGGCGGGCAGCGCCGAGACGGACTGCGCGCAGGCCGACTGCCGCTTCGCCGCCGGGACCTGCCAGGTGATCGAGAAGGGTTGCCAGGTCGATGCCGAGTGCGCGCCCACCGAGCATTGCGAGGTGGCGGTCTACGACGTGTGCCCCCCGGGCGAGCCGTGCCCGCCGCTCTACGGCAGGTGCGTCCCGCGGACCTGCCTGCAGGACGGGGACTGCCTCGCCGGCCAGCGCTGCGCCGTGCCGGACGTCTACTGCCCGCCCGACACCTACTGCGCCCAGCCGCTCGGGGTGTGCGTGACCGCCTCCTGCCGCGCCGACGTCGAGTGCCGCCCGGGCGAGGTCTGCGCGTTCGCGGTGGATGCCTGCCCGCCCGGCGACCCGGCCTGCCCGAACGTGGGGTTCTGTGCGCCTGCTCCGACCACCTGCACC
>CAZAIE010001496.1:1251-1841 GCA_964485035.1 uncultured Myxococcaceae bacterium
GCCCGGGCTTCGCTGCAGCGCCGACCCGATGACCAACTGCGGTCCGGCGTCCAACTGCGTCGGACAGTGCGTGCCCAACGTCTGTCACCTCGACACCGACTGCCGCGGCAACGAGCGCTGCCTGCTCGCCGACTGCGCGCCGGGCGCGGACTGTGGGGGCGCGGGCTTCTGCGTGACGCTCCCGGCCTGCCTCTCCAGCGCGGACTGCGCGGCGGGACAGACCTGCCAGCCCGACCCCACGGACCTGTGCAACGACCCGTCGGCCCTCTGCGAGCGCCCCGGCCGGCAGATCTGCAAGTAGGACCTGGCGGCAAGTGAGCCCGGGGCCGGTCCTTTCGAGGGCCGGCCCCGTTTCGCGTCAGGCGCTCAAGCGCTCGGGGACGGGGGCGTAGAACGACTCGATGGCCTCGCGCAGTGCCAGGCGGGCGCGGTGCAGGCGGCTCTTCACTGCCGGGACGCTCTCCCCGACCGTCTGCGAGATCTCCTCGTACGAGAGCCCCTCGACGTCCTTGAGCAGGAACACCGCCCGGTGGGTGTCGGGGAGCCGCGCGGCCGCCTCCTCGAGGGCGCGTCCCAGCTCGCGGTTCAGG
>CAZAIE010001497.1:0-1839 GCA_964485035.1 uncultured Myxococcaceae bacterium
CTGGAACGCCACCCGGCCGAGCTGGCGGCCGCGCTCGCCCCCCGCGGCGAGGAGCGCCCCGCCCACCTTCTGGGGCGAGGCCACGCGGCCGTCGTGGGCCTGGACGACGAAGTCCACGCCCGAGAGGTTGCCGGCGAGCTTGAGCGAGGCGTCGTAGCCCAGGTGCAGCAGCGCCACCACCAGCGTCGCCCCCTCCTTGCGCAGGGCCTGGGCCTGGGCCACCGCCACGTCGCCGGGGAGGAGGACCCTGAGGCCTTGCCGCTCGAACTCGGCGCCCTCTGTGACGGCGAAGAGTCCGACCTTGCGACCACCGACCTGGACGAGGGTGCGCTCCGTGAAGGGGCGCCGGCCCTGGGCGTCGACCACGTTCGCGGCGAGCAGGGTGACCTTCGCGGCCGCGGCCTTCTGCTTGAGCTCGGCGACGGGGAAGACGAGGTCGCGCTCGCCCACCGCCATCGCCTGGTAGCCCAGGGCGCCCATGGTGCGCAGGAGGAAGGCCGCCCGGGTCTCGGCGTTCTTCCGGTCACGGGCGTCGATGGAGGAGGGCCAGAGGCGCGAGAGCGCGTCCCCGCCGTCGACCAGGAGCACCGGTCCCTGGGCCTTCTGCTTCGCAATCGCCGTCGCTCGCCTGGCCAGACCGCCAGACTGGTTGGCGTGTCAACCGCAGGGGGCGAGCTCGCCCGCGTTGTCCCCGGTGTAGAGGAGCGTGAGGGCGGGCGCTGGGGCGGCGGCGAGGGCGAGGGCGAGGGCGAGGAGCGCGAGCGGGGTCATGGAGGTCTCACTTCTTCTTCGGAGCGGGCTTCTTCTTCAGCTCGGCGAGGCGGGTCTTCGCGTCCTTGGCGGCTTCGCTCTTCGGGTAGGAGTTGACGATCTCCTCGAGGGCGAGTCGGGACTCCTCGTTCATCTTCAGCGCGGCGAAGCAGTCCGCGGACTTGAGCAGCGCTGCGGGGGCGTGGTCGGTCTTGGCGAAGGACTTCACGATCTCCCCGAACTCGGAGAGGGCGGCGCGCCAGTCCTTCTGCCCCATGTAGCTGGAGCCCAGCTCCAGGTGGACGCGGGCGGCGAGGGCGTCCTTGGGCCACTTCTTGAGGAACTCCGAGGCCAGCTCGCGACCGGCCTTGGGCTCGTCGGCGAGCTTCTGGGTGACGAGCTCGGCGAAGGCCTTCTTGTCGGTGGGCTTCTCGTCCTTCTTCGGCGGCGCGTCGGGCTTCTTGGGCTCGGCCGGAGTGGTGGGGTCGGAGGAGGCGCCCGCGCCGGCGGGCGCAGGGGTGCCAGGGTTGGCAACGGGGAGGGCCTTGAGCTTGTCGATGAGCGCCTGCACCTCGGCGAGCTGGTGCTGGTACTGCTCGGTCTGCCCGCGCAGGCGGGAGAGCTCGGTCTGCACCTGCTCGACCTGCTGGCCGATGTCGGCCCCGGTGCGGTGCGCAAGCTTCTCGAGCTTCTCCAGGGTCTCTTGGAGCTGCTTCACCTGCTCGTCGAGCCGGTTCTTCTGCTTCTTCAGCTCCTGCTCGAGGTCCTTCTTGTCCGACTCGAGCCGATCCACGCGCTCCTCGAGCATCTTGCCGCGCTCGGCCGGGTAGATGCAGCCGAGGGGGAGGACCGCGAGAGCACACGCTGCCAGGGAGAGGTTCCGTTTCATCGGCCGCGCAGAGTACCACGGCATTCCCCAGGCTCAAGGTCTTGAGCCGCAAGGGGATTTGGGAGACCTGGCACTCATGGGCATCCGTGATGCGCCCGCTCGTGAGCATCCAGCGTTCTGGTGCCAGACATCCACGAACCCGCGCCCCATCCCGCCACTCGGCCCCCGTTTGAGTTGAGCCTGGCACTCGTGGAGGTGGA
>CAZAIE010001498.1:0-1837 GCA_964485035.1 uncultured Myxococcaceae bacterium
GTGCGGGGCGGGAGGAAGCTCCACTTCATCCCGGTGGCGAAGCCGGCGCCGCCGCGGCCGCGCAGGTTCGAGCGCTTGACCTCGTCGACCACCGCTTCCGGGGTCATGGAGAGGGCCTTCTTCAGCGCCTGGTAGCCCCCGCCCTGCTCGTAGACGCGCAGCAGGCGGGAGTCGGGCTTGCCCCAGTTTCGGGTGAGGATCTTCTCGACGGGCATGGCGGTGGCGGTCCTTTGGGGGCTCAGTCGAGCGCGGCCAGCGTCTGGTCGATCTTCGCGGGGGTGAGCTTCTCCACGTAGGCCTCATCCACCTGCATCACCGGAGCGGTGCCGCAGGAGGCCAGACACTCCACCTCGCGCAGCGTGAAGCGCTTGTCGCTGGTGGTCTGGCCGGCGCGGATGCCCAGCTTCTTCTCCAGGTACGAGAGCGCGCGGTCGGCCCCGCCCAGGCAGCAGGAGACGTTGGTGCACACGTCGATCACGTGCCGGCCCGGGGGCGAGGTGTGGAACATGACGTAGAAGGTGGCCACCTCTCGCGCGCGGGCCGGGGGCACGCCCAGCCGCTCGGAGACCATCACCATCGCCTCCTCCGGGATCCACCCGAGGAGCTCCTGGACCAGGCGCAGCGCCGGCAGCATGCCCGCGGCCTTCTGGTCCGCCGGGAAGCGGGCCAGCACCTGGGCCAGACCGGCGTCGAACCGGGCCTGCTGGTCGGGGGTGAAGGGTCCTGCCATGGGCTTCCTCCGTGCACGTCGGGCTGCCGGCATTCGAACAAGGCGCAAGGCGGCAGGCGTCAGGTTGGAGGTCTGATGCCTGGAACCTGGGCGGGTTTTCCGGAGCCGGCGAACGCTAGGGGGGGGGGATCACGTTGTCAAGCCATACTCCTTCCCTCTAACATTCGGGGCTCATGGGCTCACCCGACCAACGCGCACATCCCCGAATCCCCCTCGTGCTGCAGGTCCAGTACCCCGAGCAGGAGGGCTTTCTCTCCGACGCCACCGAGAACCTCTCGGCAGGTGGCGCCTTCGTGCGCACCGAGCGCCCCCTGCAGATCGGCGAGACCATCCCGCTGGTCCTCTCCTTCCCTGGCCTGCTGCCCCCGCTCGAGCTCTCGGCGATGGTGGCCTGGGTCCGGCCCGCGAGCGGCAACGCCCCCGCGGGCGTGGGGCTGCGCATCCCCGACGACCGCCCCGAGGACCGGATCCGGTTGAACGAGATGCTGGCCCGCATCAACGTCGACCCGCCTGCGGAGGAGACCAAGCGCGGCTATCGCATCCTGCTGGTCGAGGACAACCCGCACATCATGGAGATGTACGAGTACGTGATGAAGAAGCTGTCGCGCGGCGGGAACGTGCCCATCGACGTTGCCCTGGCCAAGGACGGCTACGACGGCCTCGAGAAGCTGCGCGCCGAGCGCTTCGACCTGGTGGTCACCGACCTCTACATGCCGGTGCTGGACGGCTTCGAGTTCATCAAGCGGCTGCGCCAGGAAGAGGGCTCGCATCGCATCCCGGTGGTGGCCATCAGCGCCGGCGGTGTCGACACCCAGAACCAGGCCAAGGGCTGCGGCGCGGACGTCTTCTTGCGCAAGCCGGTGCGGTTCGTGGACGTGGTGGAGACCGTCCGCGCGCTCTTGAAGCTCTGAAACATCCTCAGAATTCTGCGGACCCCGGGCTGCGCGTCCTCGCGTGGCCCGAGTCGTTTCTCGTGTGACGACGCGCGTTTGCGCAAGGATTGCGGCACGGGCCCGGCTCTTGCTGAAAGACGGCTCCAGGAACCGAACCGAGGAGCCGTCATGAACCGCCGAGCGCTCAAGACACTGCCGATGCTGGTCGTCTCCC
>CAZAIE010001499.1:0-1835 GCA_964485035.1 uncultured Myxococcaceae bacterium
GTCGAAGCGGGCTTCGACGCCTTGGAGCCCGAACTCGGCGCGCGGGCCGGCGTAGTCGACCTCGCGCAGGCAGCCGGTGACGCCGCGCGCCGCGTACGCCGCCAGCACCTTCTCGCGAGCGTCCGCCTGCGAGGGGAACGCGGCCTTCACCGCGTCCGCGACGGCCTCGGCGAGCTGGGCGAACCCGGCGGCGGAGGTGGACCCGGCCAGCGCGTCGAAGACCGCGCCGTCGAAGGTCCGTCCCTGGTCGGTGCCCAGGAACTCCTGGCGGAGGGCCCACGTCGCGCCGGAGAACGGGAGGCTGTCGCGGTGCACCTCGCCGACGATGGCCTCCGGGCAGCGCGCGGCGTTGGCGAGGTTTCGCGAGGAGCCCTCGCCGTTGCTGCCTGCCGGGAGGCGCGCGCCCGACCACTCAGCGGTCACCGGGTCGTTGGTCAGGGCCGCCGTGAAGTAGTCGGCCAGGGCCTCGTGCAGCGTCCCCGCCTCGTCCAGTGAGCCCCAGGCGTCGAGGTGCGGCGCGTCGAGGCGCGCGGTGGCGTAGACCACCGCGTGGCCGAACTCGTGGTAGACGACCTCGCCGTCGTAGGCGGAGTCGGCCGACGGCCCCTGGAAGAGCACGATGGCGTCGGTGGTGGGCAGGTCGGCGGGGTTCGCCCCCTGCACCTGGTCCGCCCACTGCTCGCGGGGCATGAACGCCGCGCCGTCCATGCGGGCGAACCGCGTCACCTGGACCTTGTTCTGCGCGAAGACCAGGGACGCGGGGTCGGGGAGCACGAAGTTCGCCCAGAGCTGCGTCTTGCGCGGCGGGGTCGCCTGGCCGTCGCGCAGCAGGAAGGCTGGGTCGCCGATCTGCCGGAAGAAGTCGTAGGCCAGGTTCGCGTGGTAGTAGGCGTGCACCACCGAGAACGCGTCGGTGTCGGCCGGGCTGCCGAGGCCCGGGCCGAGCGGGGGCGGGTCGATGGCCAGCGGATTCTCGGCCGAGTAGTCGTAGTCGGTGCGGCACTGCTCGGTGTTGCTCGCCAGCGGGCGGAAGTCGCAGAAGACGGTGTCGAAGGGGATGGGCAGGCGGCCCATGGTCACGGTGCCGCTGATGGTCCTGGCGGGGGCTCCGGGGATGCAGCCGAGGTTGGGGCAGCAGGAGACGGCGTCCAGGAGCGTTCCCAAGAGTGCCCCCGAGGGGTCACGCTGGGCGGGCAGGTTGGGCAGCGTCACGGTCACCAGCGGGCTGGACTCGTCGGCGCCTGGGTTGGCGCTGAAGACCTTCGCCCGGTCGCTGGGCGGACCGGCGTCGAAGCCGCAGCCGGCGTCCTGGAAGTAGACGCGGTTCTTCCTCGAGCGCACCGCGCCGGTCTCGGCGTCGACCACCGCGTACCAGTTCTCGAGCGGGTGGAGACTCTCGAGGTGCACCTCGTAGGCGAGGCGCGCCACTCCCTCCCTGACGTAGACGACCTCTCGGGCGCCGCCCAGCGGGCGGCCCTCGCGCACGAGCACCGCGCCGAGTCCCTGCGCCGCCCGCTCCAGCGCCTGCGTGGCGTCGAGCCGCCGGACCAGCGACGCGGAGGTGATCGGCCGGGCCGAACTCGCCACCCTTCGCACCTGCTGCGAGGCGTCGAAGGTCACGACGACCTCCTGGCCGAGGACGGGGAGTCCACGGAAGGTCGCCGGGACGCGCACCACCGTCCCCTGGCGCGTCCGCGCGAGGCGCGCCGGTCCGAGCGTCGCACCCGAGAGGCCCAGCTCGCCGCGGTGGGCGGCCAGGAGTTCGTGCGTCGCGCGCTCGAGGTCGGTGGCGCGGGCGCCCGGGCCCCGCGTCGCGACGCGGACCAGCCCCTCGT
>CAZAIE010001500.1:0-1833 GCA_964485035.1 uncultured Myxococcaceae bacterium
CGGTGGAGGTCAGGAGGTGCAGAAGCCGCCGTTGCTGTAGAGCAGCTGCCCGGTCATCCACCCGCCTGCGTCGGAGAACAGGAACCGGACCAGGTCGGCGGTGTCCCTGCTGGTGCCGAGGCGGCCCGCCGGGGTCCGGGCGAGACCGGCGGCTTGTGTCTCGGGCGTCATCCACCCCGTGTCGATGGGCCCGGGGTTCACCACGTTCGCCCGGATGCCCCGGTGTCCCAGCTCCAGTGCCGTGGCGATCACCACGCGGTCGAGCGCTCCCTTGCTGGCCCCATAGGGGAGGTTGTGCGCGGTGTGGTCGCTGGTGAGCGCCACGATGCGGCCGGTGACCTCGGTGGTCGGCTCCTCCGGGAGCGCCTTCACGAAGGCCTGGATCAGGAGCCAGGACGCGCGGGCGTTCACCGCGAAGTGCCGCTCCCAGCTCTCGAGCGAGGTGTCGAGCACCGAGCTGCCGACCGACTCGCAGTGCGAGAGCACCAGCCCGCGCAGGTCACCGAACTCCCGCGCCGCGGACACGAGGGCCGCCGGGGCAGCCGGATTGGAGAGGTCGGCCGGGACGAGGAGCGCCCGGCTGCCGCGCTCCCGACATCCAGCCGCGATCTCCTCGGGGTCGCCGGTGCCGCGCTCGTAGCCCAGCCGGTCGTCGTACGGTGCCCAGTGGTTGAGCACCACGTCCCAGCCGTCGGCGGCGAGCCCAAGGGCCAGCTCCGCGCCGATCGAGCGGCGGCGGCCGGCTCCGGTGACCAGCACCGTACCTCTTCGTTCCCGTGTCATCACGACCTCCGCCGACGGCGAGGAGTGGCGGGTATTCGTAGGCGAAGTGGCGCTGGTTGTCGTGGTCGTCGTCGTCGCCCGGGAGAACCGCGCCCGCCGCCCGGTTGTCGAAGGGACATCCCGTTCGCCGGAGGTCCCATGGCTGCGCGCTGGCTCCTGCTCCCCTTCGTCCTGGGCTCGGCCTGTGCCCACCTGCCCGCGGCGTCGCCGCAGCCGCTGCTTCCGCTGAAGACCGTGCGCCTCTACGAGACGGGCATCGGCTACTTCGAGCGCACCGGCACCGCGGCCCCGGGCGACGGCCTGGGGCTGCCCGTCCCCGCGAGCCACGTGGACGACGCCCTGAAGACGCTGGTGGTCCTCGGCGCCGGGCAGCGGCCGCTCGTCCGCGCCATCGAGTTCCCGACCCACGTCAGCGAGGGGATGGCGCGC
The DNA here is from genome assembly GCA_964485035.1 of uncultured Myxococcaceae bacterium. Taxonomy (GTDB): domain Bacteria; phylum Myxococcota; class Myxococcia; order Myxococcales; family UBA5297; genus CAZAIE01. The sequence goes on from CAZAIE010001500.1 coordinate 1,213, forward strand.
TCGCTCGCGCGGCTGCCGCCCTCCGGGACGGAGCTGGGCCTGGGCGAGATCCTCGCGAGCCTGCGGGGCGCCGAGGTCGAGGTCGCGACGCGCACGGAGCGCCTGCGCGGGCGGCTGGTCGGGGTCGGCGAGCGCGCGGCGCAGGGCACGGAGCCGGCCCGGCCGACCCTGCTCCTCTTCACCGAGCGCTCGCAGTTGCGTGCGTTGGACTCCGCGGACGTCGAGGGCGTGACCCCCACCGACCCGGCGCGGGTGGCGCGGCTCGCCTCGGCGCTGGACGCGCTCCACTCGCCCGCGCGGGCCAGGCGCCTGATGCAGGTGGTCGCCGATGCTCCCGGGCCGGTGACGCTGGGGTACGTCGCCGAGGCGCCGCTGTGGCGCGTGACGTATCGCCTGGTGCTCGAGGACTCGGGGCGTAGTGGAGTGCTGCAGGCCTGGGCGCTGCTGCACAACGACACCGAGGAGGACTGGTCGAAGGTGAAGGTGGAGCTCGTGAACGGGCGCCCCGACTCGTTCCTCTTCCCGCTCGCCGCGCCGCGCTACGGAAGGCGTCCGCTCGCCCACCCGGAGTCGGACCTCCCTACCGTCCCGCAGCTGCTGGGCCGGACCCCCGACTCGCTC
>CAZAIE010001501.1:0-1828 GCA_964485035.1 uncultured Myxococcaceae bacterium
CCCCCCTTGCCTCAGCGCATCACCAGCTGAAACCCGAGGGGCTTCGCGCGCCTAGGCGATGATCACGTTTGCGACCGTGGAGACAACATCGGCGCTGGCAGGGTTGGGAGTACGCCGAGCACCTCCGCCTGCGGACGGTCCCAGCGAGTCGGCAGCCGCCACACGCCGAGCATCGGGTCGGCGACTGAGATGAGACGCACGCCATCCAGGCGGTCGAGCGCATCCTGCACGGTGAGCCCCAGCGGATGCACTCGCCTCTCCAGTTCGCGTGCCAGCTTGAGCGCAAGCATGGACACCAGGGCATGTGCGCGCGTGCGATTCGCCTTGCGTAGAAAGATCGGTCGCAGATCGAGCAGCCCCGTCTTCAGCGTGCGGAAGTCGCGCTCGACGCGCTGGAGGTATCCGTATCGGTCCCAGAGAGCCTGGGCACTCGCTTGTGAGGTGGGCACGTTGCTGACCACGACGTAGCAGCCGTCGAACTGCTCGACAGCAGCTCGCTTGGCGGCGTCGATCTCAATGAAGACCTTGCGTCCCTCACACCGAGCGGAGGCGAAAGCATCGAGCTTGTATCGACCCAGCCACCCCTCGATCTGCCGACGAGCGGTTTCCGGGGCGGCCCGGGGATGCGCCGCCAGGTACTCGTTGCGCTTGATCGCCTTGGCCTCGACCCGCGCGAGCTGGTCTGCCCGTCGCGACCGGTGGCGCTCGGTGGTCGGCGGGTTCTTTCGCAGGATGTAGCGAACGCCCTCTGCCTCGACCTCGCAGACCTCCTCGGCGAAAAGCTCCATCTGCAGCGTGCCTTCTCGCAACAGCCTTCGGATCTCGGGGTCGGTGAGTGCCGTGAGATAGCGAAAGCCGCGTTCGGCGAGCAGGGCCTTGCCCTTGGACTTGAGCATCCCGCGGTCGCCGACGAAGACGACCTCCTGTGCCCCGAAATCCTCCGCCAGCTTGCGGACGGGGTCGGGGACGGTGGTGGGGTCGGCGGTGTTGCCCTCGTACAACTGGATGCTGATCGGCTCACCCGCGTCGTCGGTGAGGAGTCCGGCGACGAGTTGCTTCTTGAAACGCTTGCCGTCCCGGTTGTAGCCCGGGGCGGCGAGTTCGTTGTGCTGGCCTTCGAAGTACGAGGAGGTCACGTCGTAGAGGAAGACCGCGCCCCGAGCAGCAGTGGGGGCCAGGCTGCGCTCGATGAGCGGTTGTTGCTTGGCGAGCCAATCCAGCGCTGCGTACAGGTCGTCCTCGTCGAAGTGCTCCAGGCCGAGCGCAGGAGCGACTGCCTGGGTCTCAGCCCAGCGCACAGAGGACAGGCGTGACCCCTGGTGGAGCACGCGAGCCAGCACGAGGAACATCGCGAGACGGGCAGGTCGCGAGTGGCCCAGGGCCTTCTCGATTCCCAGCTCCCGGGCGAGCGCCAGCAGCCCGGCCAGGGTGCCGTACGCGGGGCCGATTACGACATCGCCGTCGCCAGGCGACAGGGGTTCGCCCTTGCGCTCGGCGACGCAGAACTGCTCGATGAGCGCGATGAGCGGGTCGGGGAGCTTGGAGAGATTGGCCAGAGTCCGATGGACGACCTTGGTCTTGCGCGGCTCGTCGCTCTTGGGGCGCCCGGGGCCGCGAGCGACGGGAACTCGCTCTCCCTGGACGAGGAGGACAGAGGAGTACTTGGACTTCCCGCGACGACTAGAATTGCGCTTAATGAACACAACGACATCTAGGCGCAGTCTGCTCGCAAAGTCAAGTGACTACAGGCAATTTTAGAGACAACACAGATCGGGCGCGCTTCACTCGGGCGGGCTTCGGAAAACCCAGGGAACAGGGGGAAGATCCG
>CAZAIE010001502.1:0-1827 GCA_964485035.1 uncultured Myxococcaceae bacterium
CGGTGCACTACAAATCCTCCCGCCCCGAGAAGCTTTCGAGCGGTAGTAGTTCAGTTGGACTTCCGCGGTCACCGCAGACGCCCACGCGCTTGAAGGGGCGACCTTGTTCGCGATCTCCTCCCAGGAGTGGCCGGATGGCGCGCGGAAGTACAAGTCGCGGTTGATTCCCATCATCCTGATTGGCGACTGTCGCAGGACCCTGAAGGTCCCCACGACGAGGTCACGGAGCGCTTCGGCGTGCTGCGACTCGCTGACCTCGGCCTGGAAGCGGTCTTCCACGATGGTGAGCGCGAAGGGTCCCATCTCGAAGGAAGCCACTTCTCGATGCAGGAGATTGATCTTGGCTGCTTCTGCCTCGCTCTTCCTCACCAGCTTCTCGAGGGCGAACCAGGCTGGCTGGAAGGACGCCGGGTGGAAGTCCCCCACGAGGACGACACGCAAGGCCTCGCGCACGGGTGACAAGGGCGCCATCGGTTCCTCCTGTAAGGCGGGAACCGAGTATCACGGTCACTTCCTGGACGCCAACGAGCGCCCACTGCTCCATGCCCCGATTGGGCACGGCGAGAAGGTCCTACTGGAACGACGCTCCGTTGCCGCCCCCGCCCGCCACGTCGATACTCATGGCATGCGTTCGCCTCGTGGCCTGCTTGCGCTGGCCGTCGTGCTCGGTTCCCTCCTCGTCGCCTGCCCGCCTTCCTGGGAGGCGGGCTTCACGGCGCTCTCGCCCGTGGCCGACGACCCGCGCCTGGGGACGCGGCTCGGCGCCTGGCTCCCCGACGTCGAGACGCGCGTGGACGTCCTGCTCGCCGAGGACGGGGTCTACGTCGCGCTGCTCGAGGGTGCGTCGTCCGGTAGGCGCCACCGCCTGCTCCGCATGGCCAGCGACGGCACCGTCGAGAACGTCCCGCTGCCCGACTCGGTCCAGGGCGAGACCTTCCTCCTCTTCCGGCGGCTCGGCGGCCCGGGCGTGGTCGCGGCCTGGGGCGACACGTACACGGGCGGCATCGGGTTCTTCGACGGCCTGGAGTGGACGGAGCTCCCGCTGCCGCCGACGGTGCCCGCCGCGAAGCTCTACCTCCTCGGCCGCGGGAAGGACGCCGTGGTCGGACAGACCGAGACGGAGGCGTTCTTCTGGGACGGCGCTTCCTGGCGCCTGCTGCGCCGCTCGCCGCGCCTCGAGCTGGGGCCCTGGGACGGCCAGCGGCTGCGCGTGCATCACGGGCTCCACTACCCCTCGACCGCGCTCTACGAGCTCCCGGGGCCGCGGTTCAAGGAGGGGGCCCTCATCAACGCCGGCCTGGGCGAGGCGGAGCTGGCGGTCGGGGCCGTCAACGGGACCCCGGACGACTTCACCATCGGCATGAGGGTCCCTGGCCTCGACCCCTCGACGCTGCGGCTGGTCCGCTACGAGGGCGGCGCGTTCCGGGCGGGCATCGACCTGCCGGCCGAGTTCCTCGCCACCACTCCGGGAAGCGCGCGGGTGCTGGCCGTGGAGGCCGTGCCTTCGGACGCGTACGCCTTCGGACGCATCCGCGCCGTCGACCCCAAGACCTCCGCGATCGAGGTGCTGCTCGAGCCGGTCGGCCAGCGGCTGCTCTGCGGCGCGGCCGAGGCGGGCTGCGAGGAGCGGGACCTCGCGGTCTTCGGCTCGCTCTCGGTCGACGGGAAGCGCTTCGCCGCAGTGGCCTTCGATGAGCGCGACGGGCGCGGACGGCTCTACGCGCGGGTGGTCTCGCTGCCCTTCACCGGAACGCTGTACGGCGCGGGGAAGGACCCGGTCGATCCGCCTGACGCCGGTGGCCCGGGGCCCGGTCCCGACGCCGGTGC
>CAZAIE010001503.1:0-1827 GCA_964485035.1 uncultured Myxococcaceae bacterium
CGCCTTCTTCAAGGCCAGCATCCCCGCCCGCCCGTCGTTGCCCATGCCGGTGAGCAGCACCGCCACGCACTGCGGGCCCGCCACCGCGGCGACGCTCTCGAACATCGCGTCGATGGAGGGCACGTACTTGTCGATGCCCGCCCCCGCGGAGAGCGCCACCCGCAGGCCGTCGGAGGTCTTCACCAGCCGCATGGTGTGGCCGCCGGGCGCCAGCAGCACCCGGCCGGGCGCAAGCAGCTCACCGCTGCGCGCCTCCACCACCTCGTAGGCGCAGAGCCGGTTGAGCCGCTCGGCGAAGGCCCGGGTGAAGCGCTCCGGCATGTGCTGGGAGATGACCACCCCCAGCGGCAGGTCGCCGGGCAGCGAGGAGAGCACCCGCTGCAGCGCCGGCGGCCCGCCGGTGGACGCGCCGATGGCGGCGATGCGCATCACCTGCGCTGCCGGCGCGCCGTGCGCCTCGAGCGGGGTCTCGTGCCGCGCCAGCCCCCCGCGCCGCATCAGCCGCACCGCGCCCAGCTTGGAGACCAGCTCGTCGCGGACGGACGCCGTCTCCGGCGAGAAGTGGCGGGTGGGCTTGGCGATGAAGTCGATGGCCCCCAGCTCCAGGGCCTTGAAGACGTCGTTGGTCCGCGCATAGCCGCTGATGACGATGACCGGCGTGGGCGCCTGCGCCATGAGCAGCCGCAGGAAGGTGAACCCGTCCATGTTGGGCATGTCCAGGTCGAGCGTGATGGCGTCGGGCTTGAGCGCCAGCGCCACCTTCAGCCCCTCCTCCCCGTCCGCGGCGGTGCCGATGACCGCGATGTCGGAGACGGACTCCAGCATCTCCATGATCGCCCGGCGGTTGTAGGCCGAGTCGTCGATGACCAGCACCCGCACCTTCTTGCCCCTCGGCATGTGTCTCCTCCGGTACGGCGCTCAGTCCGCGAGCGCGGGCTTGCGGTAGACCAGGTCGTGCTGCAGGTGCACCAGCTCGAAGTCGGCAGTGACGTGGATGAGGCTCTCGGAGTGGCCGAGCAGCAGGTAGCCCCCCGGGGCGAGCCGGCCGTGGAAGCTCTTCAGCACCCGGCGCCGGGCGGGGAGGTCGAAGTAGATCATCACGTTGCGGCAGAAGACCAGGTCGAAGCGGGCCAGCATCGCCACCATGTGTTCGTCGAGCAGGTTCAGGTGCCCGAAGCTCACCAGCGCGCGCACCTCGTCCTTCACCACGTGGCGCGGCCCGTCGGGGACGAAGTAGCGCCCCAGCATCTCCGGCGGGGTCTCGCGCAGCGCGTTGCGGCCGTAGGAGGCCTTGCGCGCCACCGCCAGCACCTTGCGCGAGATGTCGCTACCGAAGATCTCCACGGCCCATCCCCGGAAGAGGCCGGAGTCGAGAATGAGCATCGCCAGGGTGTAGGCCTCCTCCCCGGTCGAGCAGCCCGCGCTCCACAACCGCAGCCGCCGCGGGCGCGCCGGGTCGGCGGCGAGCAGGGGGAGCAGCTCCTCGCGGAAGGCGCGCAGCTGGTGGGGCTCGCGGAAGAAGTAGGTCTCGTTGGTGGTGAGCGCCTCCACCGCCGCCTCCAGTTCTGCGCGGCGGCCGGGGTCGAAGCGCAGGAAGCGGTAGTAGGCCGAGAACCCGTCCAGCCCCAGGGTGCGCACCCGCGCCCAGAGCCGCCGCTCGAGCAAAAAGCCCATGTCCTCGCGGAAGAGGATGCCGCAGTGGTCGTAGATGAGCTCTGCGAGGAGCCGGAACTCCTCGGGCGTCATGGGCGTCGCGGGGGCGTCGTCGAAGGGCATCGGGCCTCGGGGCCGCTACTCGCGCGGCGGCCGCGCCTCCAGGGCCCGCAC
>CAZAIE010001504.1:0-1827 GCA_964485035.1 uncultured Myxococcaceae bacterium
CGCTCAGCGTGGGCCTGGCCTCGGGCTCGGCGCTGGGCCGCAGGCTGGGCATCGCCGCGGGGTACACGCGCTCCACGAACTGGAGCGGCAGGAGCGCGCGCCAGTGCCCGCAACGGAAGAGCACCAGGGGCTCGCCGGGCAGGAGGGGGCTGGAGTCGGAGTCGGGGTGTCGCACTGGCCCTCGGTCGTTCGCAGAAAGCGCCGCTAGGGCGGCCGCCACCCGCGAAAAGCAGGACTCTTCTCGATACCGGTGGTGGACGTCATCCAACACCTCCTCGGCATCCTGCGCGCCACGAAATGGGGCCGGAAGGATAGCCGTTGCCGCGCCCCGCTGTCCATGCGTCCAACCCCGAGCGCGACCTCGGAACACACCAGCAGTCCGTGGACGCGCCGAGGGTCTCCGTGCCATCCTCTGCGAGCCTCACAGCAGCCAGCGGCCCAGCAAGACCAGCTTCCCGTTCCGCCGTCGCACACTGGAGGTGCCCCATGAAGGATCCCGGCCAGGAATCCGTCCTGCGTTTCCCAGCGCCCGACGGCCTGGTGGCGCGCGGGGTCGGCGCGGACGTGCGCAACGCCTCGTGGATCCGCCGGATGTTCGAGGAGGGGGCGCGGCTGCGGGCGGAGCGCGGCGCGGAGAACGTCTTCGACTTCAGCCTGGGCAACCCCGAGGTGGAACCTCCCGAGGCGGTGCTGGAGGTGGTGCGGCGCATCGGCGAGGGGGTGCGGCCACACGCCCACTCCTACATGGCCAACGCCGGCTTCCCGGAGGTGCGGACGGCGCTGGCGCGGCGCCAGGCGGAGGCCACCGGGCTGCCCTTCGGCCCCGAGCACCTGGTGCTCACCGTGGGCTGCGGAGGCGCGCTCAACGTGCTCTTCAAGGCGCTCCTCGACCCGGGGGACCAGGTCCTGGCGCTGCTGCCCTGCTTCGTGGAGTACCGCTTCTACGTCCAGAACCACGGCGGGGAGCTGGTGACCGTGGACACCGGGCCGGACTTCCAGCCGGACCTCGCGCGCATCGAGCAGGCGCTGACGCCGCGGACCAAGGTGATCCTCGTCAACTCGCCCAACAACCCCACCGGCGTGGTCTACCCCGCCGCGTTCTACCAGGGGCTCGAGGCGCTGCTCGCGCGCCAGCACCACCGCCTGGTGGTGGTGAGCGACGAGCCCTACCGGGCGCTCGCCTACGACGGCGCGCCGGTGCCCGAGGTACAGCGGCACGTGCGCGACGCAGTGGTGGCCACCTCGTGGTCGAAGGCGCTGGCCATCCCCGGAGAGCGCATCGGCATGGTGGCCATCTCGCCGCGGCTGCCGGAGGCGCGGGCGCTGGCCGACGCCTGCACGTTTACCAACCGCACGCTCGGCTTCGTGAACGCCCCCGCGCTCTGGCAGTGGGTGGTGGCCGAGGCGGGCGGGCTCACCGTGGACGTGGCCCCGTATCAGGCCAAGCGCGACCTGCTCTGGGGCGCGCTGACGCGGATGGGCTACCGCTGCGTGAAGCCGCAGGGCGCGTTCTACCTGTTCCCCCAGACGCCGATTCCGGACGACGTCGCGTTCGTGAGGATGCTGATGGACGAGGGCATCCTGGCGGTGCCCGGGACCGGGTTCGGGAGGAGCGGCCACCTGCGGCTGAGCCTCACCGCCTCGCAGCAGACGATCCAGCGGTCGCTCCCCGGCTTCGAGCGGGCGCTGGCGCGCGCCCAGGCGAGCCAGGCGCAGCTCAAGGACGCCAACGGCTGAGGTCGGCCGGGGCGAAGAGGTCGGTTTCGGCTCGCCCTGCGGCGGGGCGGTCATGCGACTCCTCGAGGGCAGGGGAGCCGGGATGATAGG
>CAZAIE010001505.1:0-1824 GCA_964485035.1 uncultured Myxococcaceae bacterium
CGAACGAGGGCACGGTGGCGTCCAGGAGGCCGGTGCGCGTGGCGCCGGGCTGGACGATGACCACCTGCATGCCCAGCAGCGAGAGCTCGCGGCGCAGGGAGTCGGAGTAGGCCTCCAGCCCGAACTTGGACATGGAGTAGGGGCCGTTGAAGGGCGCGGAGATGCGCGCCGCCTCCGAGCTGACGTTGACCACGCGGCCGCGCCGCGCCCTGAGCAACGGGAAGAGCGCGCGGGTCATCCGGTAGGCCCCGAGCAGGTTCACCTCGAGGACGTTGCGCACGTCCTCCTCGGCGATCTCCACCAGCGGGCCGCAGCGGATGAGCCCGGCGCAGTTCACCAGCCCGTCGAGTCCGTCGGTGGCGCTGGCGATGGTGTGGGCTGCGGCCGCAACGCTCGCCTCGCTGCGCAGGTCGACGGGGACCGCGGTCACGTCGGGTGTAGACGAGGCGACCGCGGCGAGCCCGGTCTCGGAGAGGTCCAGGGCGAACACCCGTGCCCCCGAGCGCGCCAGCCGGACGGCGGTTGCCCGCCCGATGCCGCTCGCTGCGCCCGTGATCGCGTAGCTCTTCATGGTCCGGCCGTTCCTTGTCCTTCGTCGAGGGGGCAAGACTCGCACTGTCGGCCCGGGTCTGGGAACAGGTAGCGAGGTGGCGGGCGTGCGGAGCTGCCGGCTCTCGACGGGAAGAAAGGTCGCGACTCGGATGCCACGAAGGACGGCAAGGGCTTGGTACTGCCTCGGAGCATCAAGCGGGCTCGCGGCCGATCGCGGGAGTGGACGCTGGGACCAGGATCGGCATCGGATGCTCGGGGCGGCTCGTTACCCCAAGCAGCGCCAGTAGCCTGTGATGACCCCACGCAGCCGTACGCGGGAGGAAGCCGCACCGACGGTTGGAAAGGAGGCGGGTGGAACGGAGCGCTGAACGCGCTACCGCGTCCCCTTCTGCCAATGACCCGCACCGAGCTCGCCAGACAGATCGTCTACTACCGCACCCTCCGCTTCGATCGCCGCCGCATCCTCTACGAGCTGCGGCGCAGGCTCGGCGCCCGCTGGAACCGCCGTGTCCTCGCGTTCGTCGATGCCGTGCTCGCCCACGGAGGCATGCCCCCGACACCCGGCCGCGACTTGCGTCGCGCGGCGCTGCTCGACGAGCTGGCCACGCGCTTCGAGGCGAGCGGGAAGGGGCCGCGTCGCGTGCGGCTCCAGCGGTTCGACGACCTCGCGGAAGCGAAGCGTTGCTCGACCCGGCTCGAGTCGAGCCTTCGCCGCGCCGGGTTCGCTCCGAGTGGCGTGCGCGGTGACGTGGGGCAGTGGGCCCAGGGCTTCGCCTGGCGGAAGACGCGCGGCTTCGACCTGGTCGCCACGGTCACGGTCTTCGAGCGACGCCGGCCCTACCGCGTGGAGCTCGAGCTGCTGCTCGCCTGATCACTTCGTGCGGTGCAGGACCAGCAGCTCGGGGTGCGGCTGGCTGAACTCCACGCCCAGCTCGCGGCCGCCGGGGCCGAAGCGCGTCCAGCGCACCACCCCCGCCAGCGCGATCATGTTGTGCAGCCGCAGCGGGATGGTGAACCCCACCTCCGCATCCACGGGGATGGGCACGTCCTCGGCGGTTCGCAGCAAGGCGCCGCTGGTGGAGAGGTTCACCAGCACCGCCTCGAGCGTGTTCGAGAGCTTTCCAGGCACGCCCCAGACGCCGCGCACCGGGACCGCGAAGGACCAGCGGTTCGCCCGGCGCTGCGCGAACTCGTGGCTCTCCGGGGACTCCTCGGCCGGCGCCGCGGCGATGGCCTCGGCGGTCAGCTCCGGCGGCAGCACCAGGGTGGGCT
>CAZAIE010001506.1:0-1824 GCA_964485035.1 uncultured Myxococcaceae bacterium
GCGTCTGGGCCATCTCGTTCAGGCCGTCGATGAGCCAGATGTCGAGGAGCCTCACCGAGACGATTGCGCGCAGCAAGCAGGTGTCGGAGCACGTGGCCTCCGGGTCGCACGAGGTCAGCGTCGCCAGCCAGTCGCTCTCCCAGGGCGCGGCGGACCAGGCCTCCTCGCTCGAGGAGGTCACGAGCTCGATGACGCAGATCGCCTCGCAGGTGAAGAACAACGCGCAGAACGCCCAGCAGGCCAACGAGCTGGCCAAGCGCTCGCTGGAGCTCGCCGGACGGGGGAAGGAGCAGATCCAGGCGACGGTCTCGGCGATGCAGGAGATCAACGGGTCGAGCCAGCAGATCGCGAAGGTCATCAAGGTGATCGACGACATCGCGTTCCAGACCAACCTGCTCGCGCTCAACGCGGCCGTCGAGGCGGCACGGGCGGGGACTGCGGGGAAGGGCTTCGCGGTGGTGGCACAGGAGGTCCGCAGCCTCGCCGACCGCAGCGCCAGGGCGGCCCGCGAGACGAGCGAGCTCATCGAGGGCTCCCACCAACGGGTCCAGCACGGGCTCGGGCTCACCACCGAGGCGGCCAGCAGCTTCCTGGAGATCGTCACGGCGGCGGACAGGGTGGCGGTGCTGGTCAACGAGATCGCCGTGGCCAGCGGGGAGCAGTCGAAGGGGCTGTCCCAGGTGTCACAGGGGCTCGGGCAGATCGACGCGATCACCCAGCGCAACGCCGCCAGCGCTGAGGAGACGGCGTCCTCGGCGGCCGACCTGTCCAAGGAGGCCAGGGACCTTCAGGAGGTCCTCGCGGGGTTCACGCTCGCGTGACTGGGTGGACGTGGACTGGGTGGACGTGGACTGGGTGGACTGGGTCGACTGGGTCGACGACGCTGGACCTTAGAGGTCGAACGCGAGGCCGGCTCGGAGCCGTGGCAGGTCGGGGCGGTCGAGGTCGAAGACGTCTACCTCCACGTGCCGCCCTTCGACCTTCATGAGCCCTGCACACCGCGGCAGGTCGAACCGCCGCGGCCCAGCACTCCCGGGGTTCACGAAGAGCGTGCCTCCACACTGCTGGACCGCCGGCGAGTGCGAGTGGCCGTAGACCACGAGGTCCACCCCGCGGGTCTGCGTCGAGCGAAACCGCACCGGGTCGGACACCTCGTGCAGCAGCACCACCGTCAGGTCGTCGAGCTGGAGTCGGAGCACGTCCTCGAGGCCCTCGGCGCGCTCCCCGACGTCGGTGTTGCCCCGCACGGCCTTCACCGGGGCCAGCATCGAGAGCTGGTGCAGGACGTCGTGCCCTCCGACGTCGCCCGCATGGAGGATGAGGTCGCAGCCACGTAGAAGCCGCGGGAGCGCCGCGTTGAAGCGGCCGTGGGTGTCCGAAACGAGCCCGACGATCATCGCCGTCCTCCCCAGTTCAGGGACGCCGCGCCTTGCCCGTCGCAGGCGCCAGGCGCTCGACCCCGGCCTGCAGCACCTTCCGGGTCGCCTCGTCGCTCTCCCGGCCCAGCGCCTTGCGGAGCGCCGCGAGGGTCGCGGTCGTCCGCGCGGGGTTTGCTGCCGCCTGCTGCTCCAGCGCCTGGGCGGCCGTGGCCCGGACCTCGGCCGAACGGTCTTCCAGCGCCGCGACGAGGGCCGCATGGGCTCGCCCGTCCCGCTGGCTGCCGAGCTCGAAGGCGGCCGCCGCCCGGAGGATGGGGTCTGCCGAGCGCAGCGCCCGCACCGCCTCGTCCACGCCATCGCGCCCGAGGACCTCACCGAGGGGACGCAGCGTCACCTCGGCGCGGCCGGACGCGAGGTCGAGCTGGACGCGGAAGACTTCGCTGCC
>CAZAIE010001507.1:0-1819 GCA_964485035.1 uncultured Myxococcaceae bacterium
CACCTGACCTACACCTTCAGGCTGCGCAAGGGCATGCGCTTCCACGACGGGAAGCCGGTCACCGCCCACGACCTCGTCGCCACCCTGCAGAAGATCCTCGACCCGAGCGAGCCCACGACCTCCGCGCGCAGCTACTACCTGGACGTCCAGGAGTACAAGGCGGTGGACGACCTGACCTTCCGGGTGACGCTGCGCCGGCCCTACTTCCTCTTCTTCCGGCAGGTGGCGACCACCCTGCCGATCATGCCCAAGCACCTCCTCACCAAGGGGGAGTTCCGCAAGAACCCCATCCACCGAGCGCCGGTGGGCAGCGGGCCCTGGAAGTTCAAGAGCTGGACGGCGATGCAGGAGATCGTCCTCGAGCGCAACGACGACTACTGGGGGCGCAAGCCGAACCTCGACCGCGTGGTTTTCCGGGTGGTGCCCGACCACAGCGTGGCGACGCAACTCTTCGAGCGCGGCGAGTTCGACCTCATGCTCCAACTCCAGCACACCACCTGGATCGACATGATCCGCAACCCGAAGCTCGTGGAGGACTACCACCGCATCCGGTTCTTCCCGAAGAACTACGAGTGGGTGGGCTGGAACGCAGAGCGCCCGTTCTTCTCCGACAAGCGGGTGCGCCGGGCCATGGCCCTGCTCTTCGATCGGGACACCTTCAACCGCTCGCTGCTCCACAACCTCGAGAAGCCCACCGCCTGCCACTTCTACCCCGAGTCCGAGGACTGCGACCCCGGGCTCATCCCCCTGCCGCACGACGAGGAGCGGGCGCGGCAGCTGCTCAAGGAGGCGGGCTGGGAGGACCACGACGGCGACGGCATCCTGGACCGCAACGGCGTGAAGTTCCGGTTCACCTTCCTCATGCCGGCCAACTCCGTCTTCCTCTCGAAGCTCACGGTGGTGCTCAAGGAGGCGTACGCCAAGGCGGGCATCGAGATGGACATCTCCAAGGCGGAGTGGCCGGTGTTCAGCAAGCGCACCCACGACCGGGACTTCGACGCCTGCTCCATGCTCTGGGGCGACACCGACGTGGCCAGCGACCCCTACCAGATCTGGCACAGCAGCCAGGCCAAGGGCGGCTCGAACTTCGTCTCCTTCAAGAACGCGCGCGCAGACGAGATCATCGAGCAGGCGCGGGTCGAGTTCGACGCCTCCCGCCGCAGCGCGCTCTACCGCGAGCTGGGCCGCATCCTCTACGAGGAGCAGCCGTACATGTGGGTGAACATCCGGCCCGACCTCGACGCGGTGAAGAAGCGGGTGAAGGGCATCACCCCCTCGCTCAACTGGTACAACTTCGACGACGTCTGGCTCGAGGACGCCGCCCAGCCGCCGCCCTGAGGGTCTGCGCCGATGGCCTACCTCCTGCGGCGCCTGCTGCAGATGATCCCCACGTTCCTGGGCATCACGCTGCTCTCCTTCGCCGTGCTGCACCTGGTTCCGGGTGACCCGCTCACGGCGGGGAGCGACGGCTCCTTCGGGGCGGGGCCCTCGCGCGAGTCCGTCGAGGCCTTCCGCAGGACGATGGGGCTGGACCAGCCGCTCCCGGTCCAGTACGTGCGCTGGCTCGGGCGGGTGCTGACCTTCGACTTCGGGGTGTCGACCTACGACCACCGGCCGGTCGCCGACAAGCTGCGGGAGGCGTTGCCGAACACGCTGGTGCTCTCGTCGCTGGCGCTGCTCCTGGCGTACCTGGTGTCGGTCCCGCTGGGGGTCGCCGGGGCGGTCCGCCGGGGGAGGTGGCTCGACCGGGTGCTCTCCTTCGGGCTCTTCCTGCTCTACTCGCTGCCCTCGTTCTGGGTGGCGGTGATGCTGCTGCTGC
>CAZAIE010001508.1:0-1819 GCA_964485035.1 uncultured Myxococcaceae bacterium
GGCGACCGCTTCGCCGCCTTCGCCGACCGCGTGGGCAGCCGGGTGCCGGACGAGCTGCCGGCGCTGACCCGCCTCGAGGCGGACATGCACCTCTTGCGGGACGACACGTTCCGCTTCGTGCGCCAGAACGCCGACGGCACCAACGCCCTGCGCGGCTACCTGGAGCGGCTGGCCGAGCAGATCGCCGAGGCCCGGCTGGTGCCGCTCTCCACCGTCTTCGCCGCCTTCCCCCGGGCCGTGCGCGACATCGCGCGGCAGCAGGGCAAGGAGGTGGAGCTGGTCATCGACAACGCCGAGGTGGGCGTCGACCGCGGGGTGCTGGGCGAGGTCCGCGACGCGATGGTGCACCTCTTGCGCAACGCGGTGGACCACGGCATCGAGGCCCCCGAGGCGCGCGAGAAGGAGAAGAAGCCGCGCAAGGGGCGCATCTCGGTGAGGGTGCGCGCCGACGGCGGCATGCTGGGCGTGGACGTGGAGGACGACGGCCGCGGCATCGACTCGAACCGGCTGCGGGAGGCGGCGGTCTCGCACGGCGTGCTCAGCGCGGCCCAGGCCGCGGCGCTGACTGCCCGCGAGGCGCTGGACCTCATCTTCCTGCCTGGCTTCTCCACCCGCGAGGAGGTGACCGACCTCTCCGGCCGCGGCGTGGGGATGGCGGTGGTGAAGAAGAAGGTGGAGGCGCTGGGCGGGTCGGTGACGGTCTCGACCACCCTGGGCAAGGGGACGCGCATCGCCCTGCGGCTGCCGCAGTCCCTGGCGCTGATGCGGGTGCTGCTGGTGCGCCTGGGCGCGGACGTCTTCGGGGTGCCCGCGACCGACGTCCAGGCGGTGGGGCGCGTGCGCACCCCCGAGCGCTCGCTGGTGGCGGGCCGGGAGTCGGTGGAGTTCCGCGGCCGGCCGATCACGCTGGTGGAGCTGGCGCCGCTGCTCCGGCTCAAGACCGGACCGCGCCGCGAGGCCCCGCCCTGCGTCTTCGTCCAGCACGGAGAGGACCGGGCCGCCTTCGTCGTGGATGGCTTCGTCGGCGAGCGCGAGGTGGCGGTGAAGCCCTGCGGCGGCGACTTCCTCAAGGGGGCTCCGTTCCTGGCGGGCGCCGCGGCGCTGGAGGACGGCCGGGTCGCGGTGCTCCTCCACGTCCCCGACATCCTGCAGGAGATCAGGCGGTCCTCGGGCCGGGCCCAGGCCATCCACCCCTCGGAGCGCAGGCTGAGAGTGCTGCTGGTCGAGGACTCGCCCATCGCCCGCGCGACCGAGACCGCGCTGGTGCGGGCCCTGGGCCACCAGGTGGACGAGGCGGTGGACGGGCAGGACGGCCTGGAGCGGCTCTCGGTGGGCGAGTACGACCTGGTCCTCGCCGACGTGCAGATGCCGCGCATGGACGGTTTCGAGATGACGCGGCGGGTGAAGGCCGACCCCTCGACCGCGCGGATCCCCGTGGTGATCCTGACGTCGCTGGCCTCGCCCGAGGACAAGCGTCGCGGCCTCGACGCTGGCGCGGACGCGTACCTGGTGAAGGGCGAGCTGTCGGCGGAGACGCTGGCGCAGACCTTCGCGCGGCTCTCCTGACGGCAGTCCTGCGACTCTCCTTGGTCGGGGCCGGAGCCGAAGGTTAGAGTTCTGCGACCGATGCCTCCCAGCCCCCACGCCATCCGCGTCCTCATCGTCACCGCCGACGCCACCCTGCGTCAGGCCCTCCTCGACTGCCTGGTCGGGCCCACCTTCGCCATCGCCGGGGCGGTGGCCAGCGGCCTGGACGCGACGCGCCAGTGCCAGGAGGTGCAGCCGGACGTGGCGGTGGTGGACGCGGATGGCGTGGGGG
>CAZAIE010001509.1:0-1812 GCA_964485035.1 uncultured Myxococcaceae bacterium
CGGTTGCGACTGGCGACGCCGGGGCCTGACACGGGGCGCGACGATCCGGCTCGGATGAGTGACGCAGCACTCGTCGGCGCGCTGGTTGGCAGCAACGAATGTGCAGCCGAGGTGATGGCGACCTACGGGAACCTGCCCTCCCTGGCCAGGGCCGAGGTTGACGAACTGAGGAGGCACATGGGCGGGCCACACGCCATCGCGCTGACTGTGGCCTTCGAACTCGGGCGACGCGCCCGTGCGCCGCGCCCCGAAGGCGTCGTCGTGCGGTCCGCGCTGGACATCTACAACTACTACGCGCCGCGGCTGGGCCACCTCCGGCACGAGGTGTTCCACGTCATGTGTCTCGACTGCGGGCATCACCTTGTCAGGGACGCCCGAGTCGTAGAGGGCGGCCTCACGACTTGCTCCGTGCTGCCCCGCGAGGTCTTCGCCCCCGCCCTCCGTGCGTGCACGCCGGTCGTGGTCTTCGTGCACAACCACCCGAGCGGCGATCCGAAGCCGTCCCAGGACGACCTCTCCCTCACGGTTCTGTTGAAGAAGGCGGCGGGCGTTCTGGGCATCACCGCCCTCGACCACGTGATCATCGGCGACGGCCGCTATCAGAGCCTGGCGGAGAACGGCCAGCTCGCGGCGATGTAGGGCGCCGAGGGGGCTCAGCTCGGTCCCTCGGTCGATCCACTCCGACGCTCTCATGCATCCGGACTCGGTCGCATCGCGCCCGAGGGCCGACCTTTCTGCGTCGTTGCGTGGCCTGACCGACCCTGACGGCGCCTGACGGAAACACCGTCAGGAACTGGCCGGACCTCCGCCGCAGCGCCGCCACACCGCCGCCGATGAGAGGCATGCACCTGCTTCGCTACCTTGGACGCGTTCTCACGGAGCGAGCGTCCAGTGGACCAGCAGCAGCCCAAGATCATCGGGAAGAGCCCGGCCCTGCGAGGGGTTCTGCGCGATGCTGCCAGGATCGCCCCGGCCAACTTGCCGGTTCTCATCCACGGCGAGAACGGCACCGGCAAGGAGCTGCTGGCCCGGCACATCCACGAGGCCAGCGCGCGTGTCGGCAAGCCGTTCGTGGTGGTGAACTGCGGGGCGATCCCGGGGGAGTTGCTCGAGTCGGCACTCTTCGGCCACGAGAGGGGCTCTTTCACCGGGGCGGTTGCGAGTAGGACCGGCGCGTTCGTGACGGCGGACGGCGGCACGCTGTTCTTGGACGAGATCGGGGACTTGGCGCTCGAACACCAGGTCAAGATCCTCCGTGCGGTCCAGGAGGGAGAGGTGCAGGTGGTCGGGGCGGCCAAGGTCTCGCGTGTGGACGTCCGGGTGGTTGCCGCCACCAACCGCAACCTGCGCGAGCGCGTGGCCAGCGGAGCGTTCCGGGAGGATCTCTTCTATCGGCTCGCGGGCTGCGAACTGACTCTGCCACCCCTGCGCGAGCGCGGGCGCGACATACTCGAGATCGCCAAGGCTATTCTGGAGAAAGGAGACGGTGCTCCGGTCATGAAGGGGCGGTTCCTCTCCAGGGATGCCCAGGACCTGCTGCTCGCCCACACCTGGCCAGGCAACGTGCGCGAGCTCGTGATGGCGGTGAGGGCCGCAATGGCCAACTGCCGTGGGAAGCGGATCACCGCCAAGGTGCTACGCCACAGTCCTGCGCTCGCCAAGATCAGCGCCTCGTCGACGACCGCTCCAGCAGCCGAGCAGCGCTTCGACGCTGTGCAGGGGTTGTTGGCGGCACGCGGCCGGGTGTGCGCCGCCGACGTGCGTGACCTCTTCGGCGTCAAGAAGACCCGGGCCTTCCAACTGCTCCAAGCC
>CAZAIE010001510.1:0-1812 GCA_964485035.1 uncultured Myxococcaceae bacterium
TTAGACGGGCTTGTGTGCTGGCACGCCGCCTGCTTGGTAAGACAGTGAAGCGCAGAGATGCCGAGACAGCTGGTCCCCCCCGCCGCTCTCTTGGTTCCTGCGCTTCTTTTTTGCCCAGAGCCCGGGCGTCTGGATCCAGACAGCCACCACGCGACGCCCGGTGCTCTGAGCAGATTTCCTTCCCCTACGAATCGGCGCCCACGACCCTGCCTCGTCCCTGACGCTTGGCCTGGTAGAGGCGGCGGTCTGCCGAACGGACGAGCGCCTCGAGGCTGTCGCCGTCGTGCGGGAAGCCGGCGAGCCCGGTCGAGAAATGCACGAAGAAGGGCTCGTCGTGGTCGCCGCGGAACTCGATGGTCGAGAACTCCTGGTGCAGCCGCTCCATCGCGCCCTGCATGGTGGAGCAGGTCTCCCCGGGGAAGGTGAGCAGGAACTCCTCGCCGCCCCACCGGCCGCGCAGGTCCTCGGCGCGGAAGCGCCGCAGCAGCAGCTTGCCGAAGGCGGCCAGGACCGCGTCCCCGGCCAGGTGGCCGTGGGTGTCGTTGACGCTCTTGAAGTCGTCGAAGTCGATGAGCGCGATGGCCAGCGGCCGCAGGTGCCGGCCCGACTCCAGCAGCCGCGCGCGCAGGGACTCGACCAGCGGGCGTCGCAGCAGCAGGCCCGTGAGCCCGTCCTTGTCGTAGCGCTCCCTCAAGAGCCGGGCGCGTTCCACCCGCACCTCCACCCGGGAGATCAGCTCCTCGTCCATCACCGGCTTGGCGAGGAAGTCGTCGGCCCCGGACTGGAAGGCGCCGATGCGCGCCTGGACCCCGGGGTGTGCGGTCACCATGACGATGGGCAGGTCCTGCCACCGGGGCGTCGAGCGCAGCATGCGGCACACATCGAAGCCCGACAGCGCGGGCATCTTCAGGTCCAAAAGCAGCAGGTCCGGCGGCGCCTCCTCGAGCGCCTCCAGGATGCGCGCCGCCTCGGCCAGGTGCCGGGTGGAGACCCCGCGCCGCTCGAGCGTGGCGCAGACGTGGCGGGCGAAGGCCGCGTCGTCGTCCACCACCAGCACCCGCGGGCGGTGGACCTGGGCCATGGTCACCAGCTGGCGCGCCGCGGCGGAGGCCTGCTCCGCGTCCAGCGGCTTGGTGAGGAAGAGCGAGGCGCCGGCGTGGGCCGCGGCGATGCGGTCCGGGGTGCGGTCGTCCCCCGACACGAACGCGAACGCCACCTGGTCGCAGCCGGCGAGCCCGCGCAGCTTGCGCGCCAGCCGGGCGGCCTCCTCCACCGGCAGGTCCAGGAAGGCGGCGTCGGGGGGGCTGCGCAGCGCCGCCTCGCAGGCGGTCGAAGCGTCCAGCGCGCAGGCCACCTGGTAGAGCTGCTGGCGCCCCACCCGCTGAACCAGGTCCTGGAAGTCCGGGGTGGGGCTGACGCACAGGAGCCGCCCGCTGCTCAGCTCGACCGCCGACTCCTCGGTGGCCGGGACGGGCGCCGCGAGTGCGCCGATCTCCCGGGCGAGTTCCTGGAGGGCCGCCTCCTGCGCGGCCCACCCCTCGGGCCGGGTCTGGCCTGCGACCAGGGTGTCCTCCAGAACGCCGGCGGCCTCTCCCACCGCCTTGAAGCCGTAGGACCCGGCGGTGCCGCGGAGGCGGTGCGCGAGCTGGATCGCCTCGGCGCGGTAGGCGCCCTGTCCCGGCTCGAGCCGCACTGCCTTGAGGATGCCGCTGAGCTGGTCGAGCTTCCCCGGCAGTCCCTGGCGGTACTCCTCGGCGAGGCCCCGCACCAGCTCGTCCAACGCCGGGTTGTGCTCGCGGACCGGGGCGGGTG
>CAZAIE010001511.1:0-1811 GCA_964485035.1 uncultured Myxococcaceae bacterium
CTCCGAGCTCGACGGTCTTCGCGACCAGCCACTCCGCGACGCGCTGCACGACCGGGTGAAGAACCATGTGTCGCTCGGCTACAACGACGCGCGCCGGGCCATCCGCGACACGGTCGACAACCACTCGGGGCAGCTCGAGTGCCTCTACACGGGGCTCACGCTCGCGGCGGCGACCGCCTTCTCGAACGGCATGAACATCGAGCACACCTGGCCGCAGAGCGAGATGGGGGCCGTGCAGCCCACCGGCGAGGCGGACCTGCACCACCTCTTCCCCAGCGAGGGCGACTTCAACCTCCGTCGCAGCAGCTGGCCCTTCGCCGACACCGAGTGCGACGCGCGCGGCGACTGCCTGTGGTCGAAGGGCGGCAGCCACATCGACTACGCCCCTGGCTCCACGACCAACCGTATCGTCGAGGTGCGCCCCGAGCGCCGGGGCGACGTCGCGCGGGCGCACTTCTACTTCGCGGTCCGGTACGAGCTCCCCATCGACACGGCCGAGGAGGCGACGCTGCGCTGCTGGAGCTGGACCGATCCCCCCGACGCCGACGAGCGGGCGCGCAACGGGCGGATCGAGGCGATCCAGGCCCGACGCAACCCGTTCGTCGATCGGCCGGACTTCGTCGAGCGCATTGCGGACTTCTGACCCGGGGACGGGTGCGCTTCGTGCGAAAGGAACCGGGCTGGGATGGGGGCGGCCTTGGGCTCCGAACGCCGGTGCCGACGACCGGACGAGGTCCCCCTGCAAGCCCCGACCCCGGCGAAGGCCGCGACCTCACTTCACCACGGCCAGCACGTTGCTGAAGTCGTCGGTCCAGGGCTCGGGCAGCCGCGGGCGACCAAGCTCCTCGCTGGCTTCGGCGAGGCGGGGAAGCGCCAACGCCTGCGGCTCCTTCGCCAGCAGCATCCACCGCGCCTTCCACTCGCCCAGCTCCGGATCCGCCTCGGTCACGAGTTCCCTCGCCGAGAGCCCCGACGCGCGCGCCGTAGACCAGACCACCGCCGCGAGGTCCAACGTGCGGTTGGAGACGTGTACCGCCAGCACCGAGTCCGGCCCCCGCAGGTGCGCGAGGTAGCTGCGGAAGGCCTCGCGGGTGAGCAGGTGCGCAGGGATGGCGTCGCTCGCGAAGGCGTCCAGCACCAGCACGTCGTAGCGCTGCCCTCCGCCCCGGGCGAGCTCGTCCTCCAGCAGCAGCCGGCCGTCTCCCAGCGCCAGCTCGACGGTCCCGCGGCTGTCCCCCAGGAAGCTGAAGCGGCGCCGCGCCACCTCGGCGACCCGCGGATCGATCTCGTAGAAGCGGACCAGGTCGCCGGGCTGGCCGTACGCCGCGAGCACGCCGATGCCCAGGCCGATGACCCCCACCCTCAACGGCTCACCGGCGACGCGCCGCGGGTGGCCCTCGAGCAGGCGGCCGATGGCGGCGTTGCGCCCGTAGTACGCCGTCGGGCGGCCGCGCGGCTCCCCTTCCTGCAGGTACTGCACCCCGTGCACCGTGCGCCCGTGGACCAGCGCCAGGCACTCGCCGTCATCCGAGGTGTTGACCGAGAAGGCCCCGTAGAAAGTCCGCACCCGCTCCACGGACTGCTGCTGTGCCCGCGCGATGCGGACCCCGTGCGCACCCGCGAGGGCGAGCGGGACGGCGAGGGCCGGGACCAGCCAGCGACGCCTTCGCCCGGCGGGGAGATCCACCACCAGGAGCGCCGGGACCACCGCCGCAGCCAGCACCAGCGTCAGGTCCAGCTCCCAGTAGCCGGAGAAGAGCCGCGGCGCGACCAGCCCCGTCAGTATCACCAGGAACAGCAACCCGACAGCG
>CAZAIE010001512.1:0-1807 GCA_964485035.1 uncultured Myxococcaceae bacterium
GGACACTGCCTGCGTCTACCCCGGGCTCTGCATGGTCGAGGGCACCAACCTCAGCGAGGGGCGGGGGACCACGCGGCCCTTCGAGCTGGTGGGCGCGCCGTTCCTCGACCCCCACCGCTTCTGCGAGGCGCTGGAGGCAGAGCGGCTGCTGGGGGTGCGCTTCCGCCCCGCGAGCTTCACCCCCACCTTCCAGAAGCACGCCGGGAGGTCCTGCGGCGGGGCGATGCTGCACGTCACCGACCGGCAGGCCTTCCTCCCCGTGCGCACCGGCATCGCCGTGCTTCGGGCGGCGCGGCAGGTGGGCGGCGAGGCCTTCCGGTGGCGGACCGAGCGCTACGAGTTCGTGGACGACAAGCCGGCGGTGGACCTGCTCTGCGGCACCGACCGGGTGCGCCTGGCCATCGACGCTGGCGCGGCGCTGGACGCATGCCTGCATGGGTTCGAGGAGGAGCGGGCCGCCTTCCTCCCGCAGCGCGCCGCGTGCCTCCTGTATTAGTCCGCCCCGGACGCGCGGGGTGGGCTAGAATCCGCGCGCCACGTCCCGGAGAGGTCGCCCCGTGTACCAGCAGCAGCTCGAAGCCCTCATCGCGTTCGCCAGCACGGACCGCTTCAAGGAGGAGCTCCTCAAGGCCAAGGCCGAGTACTTCGCCGGCACCGGGGAGGTGTTCGAGGACGACCGGTCGTTCGAGATGCGCATGGCGTCCTTCCTGGACTTCTACGTGCTCGACCGGCCGCTCCCGGGGCCGGGGAAGACCCCCGCGCAGATCTTCCTCGACGAGGCGGACGGCGCGCCCGCGTCCGACGTGCTCTTGCGCCGCGGGCTGGTCGAGTCCTGCCACTCGCTGTGGGAGGTGCGCAAGATCGCCAAGGAGCTGGTGCGGCTGCGCGACTGCTTCACCGGGAAGGACACCGACGTCTTCGAGCGACGCCAGCCCGCGGGGCTGAAGAAGGGCGACCTCATCGAGGCGCGGCTCATCCCGGTGGACGGGCGCTTCCTTTTCTCCCCGGCCTTCTGCTTCCACCCCTCCGAGGCGAAGAAGGGCATCGTCAAGGAGCTGAAGCGGCTCAAGAAGGAGCAGCCCGGCTTCTCGCAGCGCGACTTCATCTGGAGCGTGGCGAAGATGCGGCTGAAGTGGGAGCGCTACCGCAACATCGCCGTCGAGGACATCTACGCCTTCGACCGCAAGACCATCTGATTCCGGCCGTTTGCTAGACTGGCGCGGCCGTCGCAGCAAAGACCAACGTCCGAAGGGGCTCCGCCGATGCGCAAGGGTCTGACGCCACTGCTGTGGGCTGCGTTGCTCGGAATGCCGATCGCGTGCGGGGACAGCCTCCCGAGCGAGACGAAGGTCTACAAGTACCAGGGCTGCCCCGAGGGCGATTCCACCTGTCCCGGAGAGGCCGCCTTCCACTGCGCGATGGACACCATCGCCAAGAAGCACAACGCCTGCACCAACACGAACCAGTGCGCCCAGGCCAAGGGGCCCGAGGCCTCCGAGTGCTTCTCCCTCTGCTCTCCCACCGCCGTGGCCAAGAGCGCCGAGGAGGCGTACCTCGCCGAGGTCAAGATCGAGACCTTCCAGTACTGCCAGCAGTCCCGGTGCTTCGCGTACCTGAACTGCCCCCGGCCGAACAACGGGGTGGTGGCCTGCGTGGACGGCGGCTGCACGTGGATCGAGGGGATTGGCCTGGACGCGGGACGGCTCGACGCCGCCTCGCCGGTGGGGCTCGACGCCGCTGCGGTGGCCGGACCCGATGCCGGGACGCCAGGGCCTGACGCCGCCGGAGCCCCGGGCCCGGACGCCGC
>CAZAIE010001513.1:0-1807 GCA_964485035.1 uncultured Myxococcaceae bacterium
CCCGGCGGGGGCGCCTCGATGGACGAGGGCCGCAGGTGGATCACCTGCTCCACCGCGTCCACCAGCAGCGCCGCGGGCCCCTGTCCCGTCTCCACCACCACCACCCGGGCCGCGCGCCCCGACGGCCCCTGCCGGGAGAGCCCCAGCCGCTGGTGCAGGTCGAAGACGGGCATCACCTCGCCGCGCAGGTTCATCACCCCCAGCACGTGCCCGGGCGCGCGCGGCACCTCGGTGATGGGCAGGATCTTGGCGATCTCCCGGACCCGCGCGAGCTCGAGGGCGTAGCTCTCCTCCGCGAGGCGGAAGGCCAGGTACTCGCGGGTGGGCTCCTCCGGCCCCTCCTCGACCAGCTCCTCCTCGGGCAGGTCGGCGGCGGCGCCGGGCGCCTCGTCGGGGCGGTAGAAGAACTCGTCCAGGTCCGGGACTGGGGCGGGAGGTCGGCGATCCATCGGGTGGCGATTCTACCTGGAACGGCGCGCTTTCCCCGGCCCGGTCAGGCGCCGGCCATCTCGGCCAGGGCGCGCTCGCCGGCCAAGACCTCCTCGAGGATGGCGCCCACGTCGAGCACCAGCACCGTCCGGCGGTTGCCCAGGTCGGTGGCTCCGGCGACGCCGCGGATGCCCGAGAGCAGCGCGCCCAGCGGCTTGACCACCACGTCCTGCTGGCCCACCAGCTCGTCCACGGCGATGCCAAGCCGCTCCTGGGCCAGGCCCACCACCACGACGAAGAGGCTGTCGGGACCGGGCGAGGTAGACAGGCGGAACAGGCGCGAGAGGCGCACCAGCGGGAGCGTGGTCCCGCGCACGTCGATGACCTCGCGGGTCTCGATGGTCTGCACCTCGCGGCGGTGCACCTGGATGATCTCCAGGACCGAGTTGAGGGGCACCGCGTAGACCCGGCCGGCGGCGGACACCACCAGGGCGCGGATGATGGCGAGGGTCACCGGCAGGGTGATGGAGAACTGCGTCCCCTCCCCCTCGGCGCTCTGCAGGTCGATGATCCCGGAGAGGTTGGCGATGTTGGTCTTCACCACGTCCAGGCCGACGCCGCGGCCCGAGAGCTCGCTCACCCTGCGCGCGGTGGAGAAGCCGGGGAGGAAGACGAAGTTCAGCACGTCCCTGCGGGCGAGGTCGCGGGAGGCCTGCTCGGTGGTGAGCCCGCGCTCGATGGCCGCGAGCCGCACCGCCTCCTCGTCGATGCCGTGGCCGTCGTCGGTCACCTCGATGACCACGTGGTTGCCCTTCTGCCGCGCCGCGAGCGCGATGGTCCCGCGGCGGTTCTTGCCCGCCGCCGTCCGCACCTCCGGCGCCTCGATGCCGTGGTCCAGCGAGTTGCGGATGAGGTGCATCAGCGGGTCGCTGAGGTCCTCGACGATGAGCTTGTCGAGCTCCACGTCCCCACCGGCGACGCGCAGGTCCACCTCCTTGCCCGACTCGCGCGCCAGCTTGCGCACCATCCGCGCCAGCTTGTCGAAGACCTGCTCCAGGGGGACCATCCGGACCTCGAGGATGCCCTTCTGGAGCTCGTCCAGCTTGCGCTCGAGGATGCGGCCCTCGCGCTGCAGCTCGGCCCCCACCTCCATCGGGTCGGCGCGCTCCCCCGAGCGGAGCCGCTCGGTCAGGCGCTGCAGGTTGGCCTTGGCCAGCACCAGCTCCCCGACGACGTTCATCAGCTTGTCGAGCTTGCGGATGTCCACCCGCACCGTCTGGCTGACCGAGCGCAGCGAGGCGTCCTCGCCACCCGGAGGGGAGGACGGCCGGTGCTCCTCCGGCGCGGCGCTGCGCAGTTCCTGGCGCGGCCGCTCGGG
>CAZAIE010001514.1:0-1804 GCA_964485035.1 uncultured Myxococcaceae bacterium
GGCTACCTCTTCCGCTGCGCCGGCGGAGCGGGAGGCCGGGTCGCGACGCCGAAGCCGGCGCAGCGGAAGAGGTAGCCGGGCGTCGCCCCACCTGTGCACGACTCGGTGCGCACGAACTTGTAGGCGCAGCCAGCGCCCTTCATCGCGGGGTTCTGGTACTGGTCGCTGTCCCAGCAGACCGCGGTCATCCCACCCATCGACGCGTCGCAGCGTGCGGACGTGGGCATCCCGCCCCGCGAGCTCGCCACCACGGTTCCTGCACAGTCGCCGACCCCTGCTGGCTCCCAGCCCGCGAAGGCGAAGAGGGGAGTCGAGAAGAGCAGGAAAGTGAACAACGCATGCAGCGCTCGCATGAGAGGACTCCCGGACAGGGCGGGGACGGCGGAGGCGCCACGATGATTCAGGCAGCCCGGGAGGGGGTCAAGGGGCCGCGCAAAAGGACAGTCGTTGCGACCGCTCGCGCGGCGAGGCTATAAGGGTGCCCCATGAAAATCCGCCTGATTTATCCGAAGTGGCCCAAGCTCGAGCACCAGACGGAGTGGCACCTCCCGCCGCACGGACCGGTGGTCTTCGCTGCGTGTGTTCCGCCCGAGCACGACCTGAAGTTCACCGACGAGAACGTCGACGCCATCGACTTCAACGAGAAGCCGGACCTCGTTTGCATCTCCATGATGCTGACCTGCCAGGCTCCCCGTGGCTGGGAGATCGGCGACACGTTCCGTGCCCGCGGCGTCCCCGTCATCTTCGGCGGCATCTCGACGATGCTCCACGCCGAGGAGACCGCGAAGCATGCCGACTCGGTGTTCCTCGGTGAGGCCGAGGGGCGCTTCGGCGCGGTGCTGGACGACCTCGCCGCCGGGAAGATGAAGAGGCTGTACGACTACCTCACCACCCCGGCGCCCGTGGAGTCGGTCGGGACCGCACGCCGCGAGATCCTGCACCGCGAGATGTACAACTACCGCGGCGTGCAGATGGTGGACCTGGTCCACGGCTCGCGCGGCTGCCGGTTCAACTGCTTCCCCTGCTGCGTGAACTACCTGGGCGGCCGCAGCTTCCGCCCTCGGCCCATCGACAAGGTCGTGGCCGAGGTCGAGGCCATCCCCAACAACCGGCTCTTCTTCGTCGACAACTCCCTCGCCCAGAACAAGCAGTGGGAGATCGACCTGTTCAAGGCGCTCGCGCCCCTGAAGCGGTCGATCATCAGCCACCCCATCGAGGACGACGACGAGGTCCTCAAGGCCGCTGCCGACGCCGGCGCCTGGTACATCTACCAGGCCGTCTTCGACACCTCCGACTACATCCGCCGCCGCGTGAAGCGCTACAAGGAGCACGGCATCGCGGTGGAGGGGACCATCCTCCTCGGGCTCGACGAGCACGACGAGGACTACATCAAGCGCCTGGTGGACTTCCTCCTCGAGATCGAGCTCGACCTCGCCGAGTTCACCGTCATCACCCCCTTCCCGCACACGCGCACCTACGACGAGTACGAGAAGCAGGGGCGCATCCTGCACAAGGACTGGAAGCGCTACACCGCGGGCGAGGTGGTGGTGAAGCCCGCGAAGATGTCCATCGACAAGCTCCAGGAGCTGTACCACTACGCCTGGAACACCTTCTACAAGGACGAGCCGCACGCCCTGAAGATGGGCCGCGTCCTCAAGAAGGCGATGCGCCGCGAGGAGGCCTGGGGAACCAAGGGCCGCTTCGACGCCAAGGTGGACGACGCGAAGAAGTTCGGCCGTCCCGTCGAGCGCTGAGAGGCCGTGAAGGAATCGAGGTCAGGCAGGTCCGCTTCTCCCGTGGGCTG
>CAZAIE010001515.1:0-1801 GCA_964485035.1 uncultured Myxococcaceae bacterium
CGGCGAGGGCGATGCGCGAGTATCGAACGTCTGTTCGATACTCGCAAGCGCGACTCGGTTAGGCGCCCAGCCCGATGGGGCAGCTCACGCAGGTGCCTACCAGGGCAACTCCATGTGACCCCTCCTGCTCGGACACGTGGAAGGCCCGGGGTTGCCGACCATGGCGGCGAACGAGTGGACGAGCACGGGCGAAGCGGCCGAGCTCCTCGAGATGGGCAAGCGTGACCTGTACCGCCTCATCAACGACGGCGAGTGCCGGCCAGGCGGGCCGGGACGACTTGGGGTCTGTCCAACGCACTCGGGAGCGGTTGGTCCGCAAGGTGGGCCGTACCGCTGAGGCGGGGTGCCTGACATGCATCGCGGTCCTTCGACTCTGTCGTTCCGCCCGCTTGGGCGCAACGCTCGATTCGAGTTCTAGCCGAGCGCCATCCAGAGAGTGAGGGCGCATCATGAGCCACACCAACGACACGAGACGAGGAGGTTCCGCTGGTCGAGGTGCCCGTCGCCGGCGGGTTGGAGCGATCGCACTCGCAGCGGTGTTCGTGCTGTTGCTCACGGGCTGCTTCGGTGACGGGACCTACCGGGTTGGGTACGGTCCAGGGCAACTGAGGCCCGGGGCGACGTACAGCACCGCAGGCGCCGAAGAGTGCTACTGGGTGGAGTGGGCGTGGGGCGTCACCACCGCCGGTGTTGTCCTTGTTGGTTGGGACCACCGCACGGGCGCGGCCGAGCGTCAGATCCACACCATCTGGTCGAGACCCCAACCCGGGGGGAGACATGGCCTCTTCAGCTCCGACGGGTGCGGGGTCTGGGTCCGGACCAGTGCGCGGATTCCGCTGAGCCCACCGTTGGCCGACAAGCCTGCGGGGATGTGGCGGGTGCCGACGGACATGGCATATGGCACCTGGAGCGCGCCCGGTGGGAGCAGGTGCCACTGGGAGATCCTCGCCAACTTTCAAGGCGCCGAGTGGGGTAGGCAAGTCTCGGAAGGCGGAGGGAGCGGCCGGCAGACCATCCACGTGGTTGACGACGCGCGACCGAGGGTCCACGGCTTTGGATCCACCGGCTGCGGCACCTGGCACCGGACCGGCTGACCACCCGGTGTGACTCGGTTAGGCGCCCAGCCCGATGGGGCAGCTCACGCCGGTGCCTACCAGCGAAAGCTTATGTGACCTTTAGTCCTCCCCAGCCCTCTGGAAGCGCCACCAGGCGCGCCGCGATCGGCCTCGGGTGGGGGTATCGCCATTCGCGAGGACAGGCCAGAGGGAAGGGTCGTGTCAGGGGACGAACCCCTACAGCTCGCGGAGGAGGTCGACCTTCTTCGCCTCGAAGTCCTCGGATGTGATTACGCCCGCGTCGCGCAGCTCCGCCAGATCGCGGAGCCGGTCGGCCACGGTGCCGCCGGCTGCGCCGCGGGGAACCGCCGTGGCGAAATGGTCGAGAACGGGCTGCATCATCGCCTTCGTCTGCACCGGAAGATACGCACCGCTGAAGACCCAAGGGCCCTCTGTGGTCTCAAGGGTGATGATCGAGCGACCCACCTTCCTCGTGCCGAGAAGAGCGAACACGCCGAACATCACGAAGGTGCTCTTCTGCGGGAAGCGGGTGCGGAACTCATCCTCGCCGCCGACAAACACGTCGCTCACATAGTCCCAGCGGATGTTGACCCGTTCACCTCCGTAGCCGGTGAAGGTCACGCCGGCCGGGAGCACGACAGCGGCCACGGGAACCGGCTTTGGGTAAGTGGCCGTGGGAGATGCCAACAACTCGTTCGCGAATGGCACCTGAAACTGGACCGGAA
>CAZAIE010001516.1:0-1800 GCA_964485035.1 uncultured Myxococcaceae bacterium
GGAACGACCGCTCCATCTCCTCTTGGATCTCGATGGGCTGGAACTGCTCCTCGAATTCGGAGACGTCACTCATATGTCGAGGAACCTCACGTCCGTGGCGTTGGTCTGGATGAAGTGCTTGCGGCTCTCGACGTCGTCGCCCATGAGCACCGAGAACACCTCGTCGGCGATGGCCGCCTGCTCGACGCCCACCTTCAGCAACGTGCGCTTCTGGGGGTCGATGGTGGTCTCCTGGAGCTCGTCCCAGTCCATCTCCCCCAGGCCCTTCAGGCGCTGGAAGTCCTTCTTGTGGGTGGGGTTGTCGGCCTGGAACTGGGCCTTGGCGGCATCGTCTTTCAGGTACACCTTCTCCTTGCCGACCACCGTGGAGTACAGCGGGGGCTGGCCGATGTAGACGTGGCCCTCTTCCACCAGCGGCTTCATCTGGCGGAAGAAGAAGGTGAGCAACAGGGTGCGGATGTGGCTGCCGTCGACGTCGGCGTCGCACAGGATGATGACCTTGTCGTAGCGGATCTTGTCGGCGTCGAACTCCTCGCCGACGCCGGCGCCGATGGCCGAGATCAGGGCCTGGATCTCGTTGTTCTTCAGCATGCGGTCGATGCGGGCCCGCTCGACGTTGAGGATCTTGCCCCGGATGGGCAGCACCGCCTGGACCCGGGGGTCGCGAGCCTGGGTGGCGGGGCCACCGGCCGAGTCACCCTCCACGATGAACAACTCGGTCTCGTCTCGGTTGCGTGACGAGCAGTCGCGCAGCTTGTCGGGCATGCCCGCGCCCTCGAGGGCGGACTTGCGCCGGGTGGCCTTGCGGGCCTCTTGCGCGGCGCGGCGGGCGGTGGCCGCGGCCGACGCCTTCTTGACGATCTTGTTCGCCTCGGTGGGGTGCTCCTCGAAGAAGTCGGTGAGCTTCTCGTTGGTGGCTCGCTCGACCAGCGAGCGGATCGACACGTTGCCGAGCTTGCCCTTGGTCTGGCCCTCGAACTGGGGCTCGCGCAGGCGCACCGAGATGATGGCTGTGAGGCCCTCGCGGATGTCCTCGCCCTGGAGGCGCCCGTCCTTCTCCTTGACGAGGCCCTTGGCCTCGCCGTAGCGGTTGACCACGTTGGTGAGGGCCTTCTTGAAGCCCTCCTCGTGCATGCCGCCTTCGATGGTGTTGATGCCGTTGGCGAAGCTGTGGATCCCGTCGGTGTTGTACCCGGTGTTCCACTGGAAGGCGATCTCGACCTCCTGGTCCTCCTCGGACTGCTCGAAGTAGCCGACCTTGGTGAACAGTGCGTCCTTGGAGCGGTTGTTGTGCTTGACGAAGTCGATGATGCCGCCGGCGTACTTGAAGGTGGTCGGCTCGATCATGGCGTCGGGGCGCTCGTCCTTGACCCGGATCTCGAGGCCCTTGTTCAGGAACGCCATCATCTGGAACCGCTCGAGCAGTACCCGGGTGGAGAAGTCGATCTCCTCGAAGATGGTGGGGTCGGGCCAGAACCGCACGGTGGTGCCGGTGCGCCCGCGGGGGGCGTCGCCCGTGACCGTGAGCTTGGTCTGGACCTTGCCGCCCTTGGCGAAGTCCATGGAGTGGCGCTTGCCCCCGAGGTCGATCTCGAGCTCGAGGCGCTCGGAGAGGGCGTTGACCACCGAGATGCCCACGCCGTGGAGGCCACCGGACACCTTGTAGCCGCTGTCACCGAACTTGCCGCCGGCGTGCAGGACGGTCAGCACGACCTCGGCAGCCGACTTGCCCTTGAACTTCGGGCTGCTGTCGACGGGGATGCCACGCCCGTTGTCGCGGACCTCGCAGCCGCCGTCGGC
>CAZAIE010001517.1:0-1797 GCA_964485035.1 uncultured Myxococcaceae bacterium
ACGTACAGCCGCGACCACTCGTCCAGGAGCGGACGCGCCTCGGCCAGCAGGATCTGCCTGCCCGCCTTCAGCGCCTCCCGGTGCCGCCGCACCAGGTGGACCGCATGGGCGTGCAGCGCGCGGGCGCGGGCAGGAGGATCGGCGGGCGCTGCGGGCTCGGCGAGCGGTCCCAGGGCCCGGCCGCTGAACGTCGCCACGCGGGCGTGGCTGAGCCGCTCCGCCTCGCCGTCCGGGTCGAGCAGCCGCAGGAGCATCGCCCGGAGCTCGGGGGACGGCACCGGGGCCTCCAGGGCGAAGCCTCGGAGGTCCCGCGACTGCAGCGCCTGCGCCAGAAGCGGCCCCAGCGGCGCCCCGGGGGAGGCGAAGTCCACCGGCGCGCCGTTGAACTCCAGCCCGCCGGGGACCACCAGCAGCTTGAAGCGGCCGTCGGCGAGCAGCGCCTGGCGCACCGACTCACGGAAGCGGTCCAGCGCCGCGTCGAGGACCCCGGTCGAGAGGTCGACCGCGCCGGTGGCCCGGACGAGCAGCACCAGGTCCAGCCCGAGGCCCCGCAGGAGCCGCAGGCGGCGATCGGAGACCTTCTGGGCGTCGGCGTGGCCCGGGGACTGTCCCTTCCGGAAGCGGCGCTTGTCCAGGGACTGCCGCGCCGCGGCGGAGAGCTCGTCCGGCTGGCTGCGGTCCTGGGCCAGCCGCTCGAGCACCCGGACCGGGGCGTCTCCCCTCATCTCCACCAGCGCCTCCAGCGCCGGGAGCTTCGCCTCCAGCGACTTCTTGCGGTTCAGCATCGTGGTCTTCTGGGAGAGCGCCTGCTCGACGAAGGCCAGCGCGCTCGGCCGGCCCACCGCGCCCAGCGCCGCCCAGTAGGCGCCGCGCTCCTCCGCCGACCGGGCCTCGAACGCTGGCCCCTGCATCTGGGCGGTGAGCATGCCCACCAACCGCTCGTCGTCCATGTCCGCGAGCAGCCGCAGCGCGCACCGCCGCAGCTCCTCCGACCGCTCGCCCACCGCGCAGGCCACCAGGCTCGCCGCGTCCTGGCTCCCCGCCCGGGCCCGCGCGCCCATCAGCGCGACCTGGAGCGCAGGCTCCCGCCGCTGCATGAGCTTCAGGAGCAGCCGGCCGCGGTCCTTCCAGTCGGCCTTCTCCAGCACGTACCAGAGCGCCCCGGCGTTGCGCGGAGCCGGGGTCGCGTCCAGCCGGGAGACCACCAGCGCCGGGTCGGCCGCGACGAACGGGGCCAGCGCCTCGCACACCAGGTCCTGCGCCGCACCGGGGTCCACCTCGTCGATGAGCCAGAGCAGGGCGGGCGCGCTGCCCAGCCTCGTCAGCCAGGCCTTGAGCGAGCCCGGATCCCGCGGGACGTCGTGGCGCAGGCGCTCGGCGAGCCAGGCCAGCCGCAGCGGGTGGGCCAGCTCGCCACGCACCAGCGCCGCCCAGCGCCCACCTGGAGTCTGGAGCGCCTGCTCGAGGATGCGCCGGATCGCGGCGTGGTCGTCGGCGAGCAGCGCCGCGTCCAGCACCGCACCGAGGCTCTCGGCCAGGGGCGCAGGCACGTCCCGGCACCCCTCGAGGATGCGGGCGCCCACCCCCGGGAACCGGCGCAAGAGGTGCAGGGAGCGGTCTGCCTGCGCCGTCTGCCGCACCGCCTGCTGCAGGGGTTCGGGCGCGGCCGAGCAGGGCAGGTAGGCCAGCGGCGCCCCGGACAGCGCCGGGCCAGCCGGCACCGGCGGGACCGCCGGTGCCGGCTGGCCCGGCGCTGTCCCTGTCTCTTATACACATCTCCGAGCCCACGAGACAAGA
>CAZAIE010001518.1:0-1796 GCA_964485035.1 uncultured Myxococcaceae bacterium
GGACGGGGCGCGGGCGTGGGCTTTGGCGCCGGCGCCTCAGCGGGCAGGGGCGCGGGCAGGCTCGCGGTAGCGGTCGCAGTCAGGCCGTCACCGCACCCGCCGCAGAAGCGGTCGACGACGCGGTTGAAGAAGCCGCAGCGCGGGCAGATGGCGACCAGCGGCGCGCCACACTGGCCGCAGAAGCGCCGGTGCGCGTCATTGGGGCTGTGGCAGCGGATGCACTCCACGAGAGCCTCCTCTCACTTCTGGCCCTGCGCGCTGGCGCGCGCGAGCACCTTGCGAGCGATGTCCTGGACCTTGTCGGGGGTGATGGGCTTGAGCAGGTAGTGCGCTGCACCTGCCTCGTGGCAGGCGAGCACCTTCTCGCGGGCGTTGATGGAGCTGCACATCACCACCGTCGCCTCGGGGTGCTGCTCCAGCAGGGTGCGCACGGCGGTGACCCCGTCGATGCCGGGCAGGACGATGTCCAGGGTCATCAGCATCGGGTGGTGCTTCTCGTACAGCTCCAGCGCGTGCTCACCGCGCTCACCCTCGGCCACCACCTGGAAGCCGGCCTTGGTGAGGTAGACCTTCAGCAGCGCGCGGGTCGTTCTGGAGTCGTCAATGAGTACCGCTGTCGCTGGCATCCTCGACCTCGGGTGACGCGTTCGAGAGGTGCAGTAAGCAAGCGAAGTGCCGCCCCCTTGGCGGCTGAGTTCCTGGGGAAACTGGCGCCTGGCCCGGGTCGAAGCTGACCGGTGAGGCTTTTCTGCGCCAGGGAAACCCGCGGGGGAGGCGATCCGGACCTGTGCGGAACCCCGCGTGAACACAGGAGGCGGCGTCTCGGCTTGGAGAATGCAAGGTGGGCAGCGCAGCGGTTCCCGAGGGCGTTCATGATCGAAGCCTCCCAGCTCGTTTCGCGGCTCAACGCGCTTCCGACCCTTCCCGAGGCCGTGAGCCGGCTGGCGGCGCTCGTCTCCGACGAGAACGCCATCGCCGCGGACTTCGAGCAGGTGATCCGGCCCGACCCCGCGCTCACCGCCAACGTGCTGCGCGCGGCCAACTCGGTCTTCTACCGGGGGGTCAGCGAGATCTCCTCGGTGCGCGATGCGGTCGCGCGCATGGGCATCCGCCGTGTGTTCGAGGTGGCCACCAGCACCTCGTTCTGCCGCACGCTGCCCCCGAAGATCCCCGGGTACGAGATGCCCGTGGGCGAGTTCTGGCGGCACTGCGTCGGGGTGGCGGTGGTGGCCGAGCGGCTCGCGCGCGAGCTGCGGCTGATGAACGCGGACATCGCCTTCACCGCGGGGCTACTGCACGACGTGGGGAAGCTCGTCATCGGGACCTGCCTCATCGACGTGGTGGCCAGCTCGTGGCGCCACGCCGACCTCGACTCCGCGGAGGCCGAGCTGCGGGCGCTCGGGGTCGACCACGCGGACGTGGGCGAGGAGATCGCCATGCGCTGGCGCCTGCCCGCGGCGGTGAAGGACGCGGCGCGCTGGCACCACCGTCCCGAGCAGGTCCCCGCGGACTCGGACCGGGACTCGGCGGAGCTGGTCTACGTCGCCGACGTGGCCTACTACGCCTTCGGGCTGCGCGCCGACAAGGCGAAGGCCGAGCGGGCCATCGGCGAGGGCTCGCTGTACCGCCTCCACCTCACGCTCGAGCAGGTGGGGCGCGTGGCCGAGGAGTCGCGCAGCGAGATCGACAAGATGACCGAGGTGACCGCCACCGCCGCGCGCGCCTGACACGACTTCGAGATTCGGGGGCCGGCCCGAATCCGAAAGCCGCCGGACCGTGAGGTCGCGGCGGCTTTC
>CAZAIE010001519.1:0-1794 GCA_964485035.1 uncultured Myxococcaceae bacterium
GGAGCTGTTGATGTCGGCCATGGCGTCGACCATGGCCTTCATCTCGCGATCGCCGCGCTCGGCCGCCTCGCGGGCGGTGGCGACGAAGCGGTTGGCCTGGCTGGCGTTCTCGGCGCTGGCCTTGGAGCGCGAGCCCACCTCGGTCATCGAGCTGGTGATCTCCTCGAGCGAGGCGGCCTGCTCGGTCGCGCCCTGGGAGAGCGACTGCGAGGCGTCGCTGATCTCCTGGGACCCGGTGGCAACCTGGCCGAAGGCCTCGTGGATCTCCCCGATCAGCTCCTGGAGCTGGGCAACCATCGTGGCGAACGAGTTCCCGAGCTGGTCCCGGTCCGAGGCCCGCTTCACCTCGATGGTCAGGTCCCCCCGTGCGATGGACTCCGCCGCCCGGGCCTTCTCGGCGAGGGACGTCAGGACCTCACGGAAGGCGTCGGCCACAGCGCCGAACTCGTTGCGCGACTGGTACTGGACCTCCTGGTCGATGACCCCGGCCGCGAGTTGCTGGGCGACCGTCTTCATCTCGGTGAGGGGCGCGGCGATGGCGCGACCCACGTAGACCCCGTAGCCGATGGCGACGAGGATCATCAGGACCGCGACCGCGATGAGCCAGCCCTTCGCAGACGAGTTGGCCGCGTTGGCTTCGTCGTCGTGCTGCTTCGCCTCGGCCTTGAGCTTCTCCTCGATGGAGTTGAACCCCTGGGCGAGGGTCGCCAGAGCGCTCTCGGTCTCGGTCTGCAGCACCTTGATCGCGTCCTCGCGCTTGCCGGCCTTGAGGTGCCCGTCGATGGTCGTCGCGGATGCATGGATGGCGCTGTGGGGGCCCTCGAGCTCCTTGAGGGACGCGCTGAGGTACGGGAACTGGGTCTCGGCTTCCTTCCGATCCTCGCTGTCGAGCCACTTCCCGAAGCGGCAGTTGTGCGGGTTGGTCTCGACGCCCACCGTGGTGGCGGCGGGGTCGCGCTGGAAGCGACCGAGCTTGGTGCGCCACTGCTGGTGCGCCAGCTCGACCTCGAGGAAGGTGCTCCGAACCCTGGAGGCGTGCTGCTCGTCCTCGAAAGCGCTCGTCACGTAGTCGAGGGACCCAAGCGACGTTCCAGCGGCGATGAGCGCCAGGACGGTGAAGACGATCATGAGTTGCTTGGACAGCGTCATGGCTGCATGCCTTCCCGAGGAGTGACTCCTCAGTAGCGACCGAACTCCTTGTCATCGAGGGCGATGACGTCCTCGGGCTTCACGACCTTGTCCGAGGGGCCGCTGGCGGCGGCAGGGGGCGCGCCCCAGCCCGGCTTCAGCGTGGGGGCCTGCTTGACGATGCTGCGGGCCATGGGCGTCGTCCCCGCAGCCTGCTTGGGCGTGACCGGCTTCCTGCGCTGCGGAGGAGGAACCTCGGCCTGGTCCATGCCGCGGACCTTGAAGCGGCGCAGGAGCTGCCGGACCTGCGCGGCGTTGGACGACAGCTCTTCGGAGGCGGAGGCGGTCTCCTCGGCGCTGGCGGTGTTGCGCTGCGTGACCTGGTCGATCTGGGAGAGGCCCTGAGAGACCTGGGAGATGCCCTGGGCCTGCTCGGAGCTCGCAGCGGCGATCTCCCCGACCAGGTCGGCGGTCTTGACCACGGCCTCCACGATCTCCGCGAAGGCCTTCGAGGTGGCCTGGGCGACGGCGAGGCCGTTGGAGACCTTCTTGCCCGACGCGTCGATCATCTCGGCGGTCTCGCGGGCGGCCTTGGCGCTGCGGCCGGCGAGGTTCCGGACCTCCTCGGCGACCTGTCTCTTATACACATCTCAGAGCCCACGAGAC
>CAZAIE010001520.1:0-1791 GCA_964485035.1 uncultured Myxococcaceae bacterium
GGGTTCGCGCGGGCGCTGGCCAGGCACTTCCCCAAGATGCCGGCCATCTCGCTGGACTACGGCGTGATGGAGAAGGCCTCGCGCATCGCGGTGGTGCCCGCGGACTTCGGCTGGAGCGACGTGGGCTCGTTCACCGCGCTGCCCGGCGTGCGCTCGCTGGACGCGTACGGCAACGTCTCCGAGGGCGAGACCGTCCTCGTCGACGTGGCCGACAGCGTGGTGCTCAGCAGCGGGCGCCCGGTGGCGGTGGTGGGCGTGAAGGGCCTGGTGGTGGTGGACGCCGGCGACTCCATCCTCATCTGCCCCAAGGAGCGGGCGCAGGAGGTCCGCCGCGTGGTGGAGGAGCTGGGCCGTCGCGGGCTGAACAAGTACCTGTAGCGGGAGTCCGACATGCACTCCGTTCTCGCGTTGCTGGCCGCCGCGTCGCTGGGGGCAGCCCCGGCGTGGGAGACGCTCAACGAGCCGGCGCTCGGCGTCGAGGTCCTCAAGCCCACCGCGTGGACCGCGGAGGCGCTCCCCCAGGACGGCCTGCTGATCAAGGCGCCACCGCCGCTGCAGGGCGCGGTGGCCTTCTTCCCCGTGAGCGTGCCGGGAGGAGATCCGCGCGGGCTGGTGACTGCGCTCTCGGGTCGGTTGGGGGCGACGGTGTCGAAGGAGTCGCCGCTCGCCGACGGGTATGCCGCTCAGGTGCAGTACGCGGACGCCGCGACGCCGGGAGTGCCCCGCACCGCAGTGATCGCCGCGGTGCTCTCGAGCGGGCGTGGCGTGCTGGTGGTGCTCTCGGCTCCGAGCGCGGAGTGGGACGCCGCGCGCCCGGCGCTGGGGGCCATCGCTGCGAGCTTCCGCCAGCGCTCGCCGCTCCCTGTCCTCTCCGCAGTTCCGCCCGAGGTGGCCAGCCAGCGCTTCGAGCCATTCCGCGAGCTGAAGGAAGAGGCCTTCGTGGGCGAGCTGCCCGGCGACTGGAAGAAGGACCTCTCGGTGTCGATCATCGAGGGGACGCAGCCCTACGTGCGCGCCAGCGTCGTCGGGCGCTCGCCGGACAACCTCTACGCGTTCGTGCACTACAAGATCGCCTCGTTCCAGGCTCCCGAGCGCGACGCGAAGCCCACGGCGAAGGAGCGCGCGTACCTGCCCGGCGTCGAGGTGCTGGAGAAGTACCTGTTCCCCGCGGTGGCGAAGCGGGGAGGGGACGCATTCGCGGATTGGAAGATCACGCGGCGCGGCGGCGCGAAGCCGCTGTTCACCCACGCCTCGGGTGTCCGCTTCGACGGCGAGGAGGTCGAGTACACCTATCGCTACAAGGGTGAGCAGTACGCGGGGCAGGCGTTCGTGACCACCTACCTGCTCCCAGGGCCGGTGACCACGACGTGGTTCCTCTACGGCCTGCACGGCTTCGAGGCGCCGGTGGGGCGCGAGGCGGCGGCGCGCTCGGCCTCGGTGCGGCTCCTGCGCAGCTTCCGCTTCGAGGGCCGCTACGCCCCGCAGGGCGACCTGTTCTGGACGCTGGCCCGCGATGCGGCGCTCCGGTTCCTGGCCGCCTCCCCGGCGGCAGGGCCCGCGGCGCTCAACTCGGTGGTCCGGCGCGCGACGCCAGCGCCCATGAGCGCCGTGGAGAACGCGGTGCAGGGACTGGTCTCGCTCACCGACGTACTGGGGCGTCCCGTGGCGGTGCAGTTTGGGAGCGCCGCGGCGCTGGGCGGGACCGCCGAGGTCCCGGTGGATCTCGCGGAGGTTAGGGCGGCGCCGTAGGTGGATTCGCCGGCGGCTGAAGCCGCGCCTGAGGTTACAAAG
>CAZAIE010001521.1:0-1791 GCA_964485035.1 uncultured Myxococcaceae bacterium
CCGTGGACCCGGGGCGCAAGCCCTCGAAGGCGGAGCTCACCTACCTCGAGGGGGCGTTCCGGTTCACCACGCTCCAGGCGCTCGCGCCCCTGCGCGGCATGCCCATCGTCGGCAACCTGGCGAACCAGCACCTCGGCCTCCCCGCGCCGATCGCCGCTGACGGGGCTTTCCGCCTCCTGCACCTCTCGAAGCGCCCCCACAGGCTCGTCGTCGCCTGCGATCAGGGCCACCTGCTGGTCGACTTCACGCCGCCCGCCCTGGTCGGGCCTCGCGCGCTGTCTGCAGGCGCGGAGGTGACGCTCGAGGCGCCTCCCGGAGCCGAGGCCTGGCGGTTCTCTGCGCAGCGCGCGGACGGGCTGCTGATCCAGACGGAGGAAGTCCCCTCCTCCCGGCACACCTTCCCGGCGCTGCCTCCCGGTCGTTGGCTCTTCGCAGCCTGGAGCGCCTCGGCCGCGAGCCCGGATGCTGGAACGCCCGGCCGGCTGGCGCTCGCCGAGGTGGAGGTGACCGAGCGGCCCGCGCAGGTGGCCCTGCAGGAGTCGCCCGCGCGTCCGTGACCGTCAGCCCGCGGCGGGGCCCGGCTCCTCGGGGCCCTCGTCGGCGGCGCCCTCGCTGGGGCTGCCGCGCCGGATGCCGAGGGCCTTCATCTTCTTGTAGAAGTGGCCTCGCTCCAGCCCCAGCGCCCGCGCCGCCTCGGTGACGTTGTCCTTCGAGCGGACCAGGGCCGCGAGGATGATCTCCCGCTCGGCGTCCTCGACCATCTCGTGGAAGCTGCGCCCCGGCTTGAACCGCGCCCCACTGGGGACCCTGGCGGCCGGGAGCGAGAGCCCCACGTCCTCGGCGGTGACCTCGGGGCCGTCCGAGAGGATGGCCAGGCGCTCCACCAGGTTGCGCAGCTCGCGGACGTTGCCCTTGTAGTCGTGCCCCTCCAGCGCGGCCAGCGCCTCGCGGCTGAAGCGCATCGGCCGCTTCCCGTTCTTGGTGCAGGCCTCGCCCAAGAACGCCACCGCGAGGTCGGAGATGTCGCCCTTGCGCTCCCGCAGCGGCGGGACGTGGAGGGGGACCACGTTGAGCCGGTAGTACAGGTCCTCGCGGAAGCGCCCCGCTTCGATCTCCTTGGCCAGGTCCTTGTTGGTGGCGGCGATGACGCGCACGTCCACCCGCAGCGTCTCGGTGCCCCCCACCCGCTCCAGCTCGCCCTCCTGCAGCACGCGCAGGAGCTTGGCCTGCATGGGCGCGGGCATGTCGCCGATCTCGTCGAGGAAGAGGGTGCCGCCGTTGGCCGCCTCGAAGCGCCCCTTGCGCGCCGCGACCGCGCCGGTGAACGCCCCGCGCTCGTGGCCGAAGAGCTCGCTCTCGATGAGCTCGTGCGGCACCGCGGCGCAGTTGAGCTTCACGAAGGGCTGGTCCTTGCGGCGGCTGTTCTCGTGGATGGCGCGGGCCACCAGCTCCTTGCCGGTGCCGTTCTCCCCGGTGATGAGCACCCGGCCCTCGGAGGGCGCGGCCTTGCGGATGAGCTCGTAGACGCGGGCGATGGCGGGGCTCTTCCCCACCATCTGGAAGCTGCTGCCCACCTGCGAGCGCAGCTCGGCGATCTCCTCGTCCTTGGCCACCGTCCCCAGCGCGTTCTTCAGCGAGACCAGGAGCTGCTCCCGGTCGATGGGCTTGGGGACGAAGGTGAAGGCGCCCAGCTTGGTGGCGGTGACCGCGGTCTCGAAGGTGCCGTGCCCGCTCATCATGATCACCGGGGTGAGCGGGCGCAGCTCCTTCATCCGCTTGAGCACCTCCAGG
>CAZAIE010001522.1:0-1789 GCA_964485035.1 uncultured Myxococcaceae bacterium
CCTGGGGGCGTTCAAGCTGCTGGAGGAGTGCGGCCTGCGCCCGGCGCTCATCGCGGGCACCAGCATGGGCGCGATCATGGGGCTGGTTCGGGCGCGGGGGTATCGCTTCGACACCGGGGAGATCCTCAACGTCCTGCGCGGGCTCTCGTGGCCCAAGCTGTTCCACCTGCTCTCCATGCAGAGCCGCTACGGCCTGCCCGCGGCGCTGCGCCTCTACCTGCGCGCGTCGATGGGGCGCTACTTCGAGCGGGAGGACGGGACGTCGCTGACCCTCGCGGACCTGCCCATCCCGTTCGTCGCCGCCGTGACCGGACTGCGGGCGAGCGTGCTGCCCCGGCCGCTGGAGTTCTACGAGAGGCTCCTGGGCGACACCCTGACCCTGCCCACGCCGTTCCGCATCGCCCGGCGCATCCCCGCCATCGTCGCGGCGCTGGCGGAGTTGGTGGCGCTCTCCGAGCGGCTCGAGGCGGTGCACCTGGGGCTGGACCCCGGGACCGAGGCCTTCGACGCGGTGGACGCAGTGGGCTTCTCCGCGGCCCTCCCTGGGGTCATTCACTACGACGTGGTGCGCCAGGACGACCGGATGCACGCCCTCCTGCGCCAGCTCTTCGAGGCGCGGGACATCTTCCGGCTGGCTGACGGGGGCATCGTGGACAACGTCCCGGCGCGGGCGGCGTGGAACGCGGTGCAGGCCGGGCGCATCGGCACCCGCAACGCGTTCGTGCTGGCCCTCGACGGCTTCGCCCCGCGGCTCTCCACGCCGGTGTGGCTCCCGGTGCAACAGCTGGTCGCCCGGCAGGTGCAGCGCTCCTGCGAGTGCGCGCATCTCTACAAGCCGTTCACCAGCACCCTCTCGCCGCTGGACGTGGTCCCCGGGGTGGGGGCGCTGGTGAAGATGATGGAGCGGGGCAAGCGCGACCTCTCGGCCGACCTGCCCTTCATCACCCGGATGATGCAGCCGCTGCCGCCGCTGGACTCGTAGCCGCCGGGCGTCTATCGCGGCTTGCCCCGGCCGAGGAGGCGCAGCTCGCGTAGCGCCTCGATGCAGTCCGGGTTGCACTGGATGGCCTTCTCGAACTGCTTCTCCGCGCGGTCGGGCCGTCCGATGGCCTTGTGGATGTAGCCGAGGAACAGGTAGCTCTTGTCCACCTTGGGGTTGAGGCGGATGCCCGCCTCCACGTGCTCGATGGCGCGCTCGGCGGTGGCCGGGGTCCCCGGGTCGGACTGGAAGAGCGCCCAGCCGAGGTAGGCGTGGAACTCACCCTCCTCGCCGTACAGCTCCACCGCCTCCTGGAACGCGCGGTGGGCCTCCGAGAACTGCCGCTTGCGCAGCAGGTCCTCGCCGCGCTGGAACCGGCCCTCGGCCGCGAGGATCTTGGAGACCTCGTCGGAGACGTCTTTGCGCACCCCCGAGGAGAGCTCGGAGACGTAGCGCTGCCGCTCCTCGTCGTCGGTGAGGGTGTCGTGGGCGGTGGAGATGACGTCGAAGATCTCCGCGGCGAGGTTGCGGACCTCGGCGGAGTAGGACCCGAAGTGCTTGTCCGGGTGGTACTCCTTCGCCAGCGCGTAGTAGGCCCGCTTGATCTCGTCGCGGGTCGCGTTGGGCGGGACCCCCAGCACCTGGAAGTAGTCCATCTTCTTCATCGAGGCGGCGGTGCCGGCCAGGCGCTCGCGCACGTCCCGCTCCTCGGCGGAGACGGTGCTGAACACCCCGGACAGCTCGGGCAGCAGGGACATCGCCGCGCGGGGCGGGGGCGGCGATGTCCCTGCTGCCCGAGCTGTCCGGGGT
>CAZAIE010001523.1:0-1789 GCA_964485035.1 uncultured Myxococcaceae bacterium
CTCGTTCGACCGCGCCCTCGAGGCCTCCGAGTTCGCCCGGCCCATGCGCCGCATCCGGGACCTGGCCGCGAAGGAGGAGGGCAAGAGCGCCGACCCGGACCGCGTGGCCCGGGCGATCGAGCGGGCGCTCACCGCCCGGTGGCCGCGCCCGCGCTACCGCGTGGGCAACGACCCCTTCCGCCGCTTCGTCGAGTTCCTCCCCACCCGCCTCGCCGACGCCCTCATCGGCCTGGTCATGCGCTAGCCAGCAGGAGCCGCCCATGGGCACCGTCCGCCGCATCGAGCTCTTCTTCCAGGAGGGCACCTCCGACAAGATCTACAACGCGGCCATCGTCGAGGACGGGCCCGGGACCTTCACCGTGAAGGTCGAGTGGGGCCGCCGCGGCAGCTCGCCCAACACCGGCACCAAGGCGGTGCGGGTCTCGCGCGCCGCCGCCGACAAGAAGTTCGACTCGCTGGTGCGCGAGAAGACCGGCAAGGGCTACCAGGAACTCACCCCCAAGGTGCGCCCCGCCGCGGTCGCGCCACCGCAGGGCGAGGGCTCGGGCTCCAAGGCCGGCAAGGACACCCGGGCCCGCACCGGCCAGGCCGCCCAGCTCCTCAACGCCATCGAGCGCGACGCCGCCGAGCGCCTGCTCGCAGACCCCGCCTTCGGCGCGCAGCAGAAGCTGGACGGGATGCGGGTGCTGCTCAAGGTCGGCCCGGACGGCGTGGTCGGCTCCAACCGCCAGGGGCAGGTCCTCCCCGTCCCCAAGGAGGTCGCCGCCGCGGCCGCCCAGGCCCCCGCGGGCACGGTCCTCGACGGCGAGCTGCTGCGCACCCCCGACGGTCCCGAGTACTGGGTCTTCGACCTGCTCGTGCACGGCACCGAGGACCTGCGCGCCCAGGGCTACCTCGCCCGCTACCAGGAGCTGGACGCGCTCGCCGAGGAGCTGCCCGCGCCCATCCGCAAGGTCGCGCTCGCCCGGACCACCGAGCAGAAGCGGACGCTGCTGAAGCGGCTCGAGGCCGAGCGCGCCGAGGGCGTGGTCTTCAAGCGCCTGGACGCGCCCTACACGCCCGGCCGGCCCGCCTCGGGCGGCGCGCAGCTCAAGCACAAGTTCGTGAAGAGCGCCGACGTCTTCCTCACCGAGAACGCGGGCAACGCCTACCAGATGGCGGTCTTCCACGAGGGGAAGCAGCGGCTGGTCGGCAAGGTCTTCGCCGGCACCACCAACGAGTCGCGCCGCGAGCTGGACGCGCTGCTGGCCGAGGGGCAGCGGCCGGTCGCCGAGGTGCGCTACCTCTACGCCACCGAGGACGACCAGCTCTTCCAGCCGGTCTTCGCCTCGCTGCGCGACGACAAGGCCCCCGAGGACTGCCTGCTCTCGCAGCTCGTGCGCACCAACCGCGACGTGGCCGAGGAGTAGCGGCTACTGGCGCGCCGGCAGCCGCAGCGACTCGACGAACAGCGGGTCGTTCAGGAGGTTGCGCGCCACGTCGAGCACCGCCTTGCTGAGCGAGTGCGAGACCATGCGCGCGTCGTCGGTCTTCCCCCTCGGCTCGGACTTGCCCTTCAGCCGGAAGGTCGCGACCGGCGCCCCACCCTCCGGAGCAAGCACCTCGACGCGTCCCTGGAGCTGCCCCCACGTCGTCCCCCTCCGTGACCAGGAGGGTGCGCGAGGGTCACGCGGACCCGGACCGTCTCCTCGCTGCGGACCACCTGGACCCCGTACTGGACGAGATCCTCCTGGAGGTGCTGGCTGAACCAGGGCAGCACCTCCAGGAGGATCTCGTCCAGTACGGGGTC
>CAZAIE010001524.1:0-1787 GCA_964485035.1 uncultured Myxococcaceae bacterium
GAACCGCGCCAGCCGCTCCCAGAGCCACTTCCCCAGCGACACCGCGCCCAGCCCGGCCATCGCGCACAGCCCCGGCGCGTACTCCATGAAGTGGCGGTTCGAGTCGTAGAAGTTCGACTTGGGCAGCGCGATGCGCAGGAGCGGCAACCCCACCCAGCACAGCAGCAGCGCCCAGCGCACCAGCTCCCGGCGCCCGCCGCGGAAGCCCGTGGCCACGTAGAAGAGCGCGACGATCAGCACCAGCGGCGGGGTCATGAACAGCACCACCTTCAGCGAGTAGGCAGTGAAGGCGTTGCGCTCTGAGGCCCCGAAGCTGGCCATGAAGCGCACGTACTCGGCGAGGTGGGCGAACCAGTCGCGCGGCCCGCCGTACCAGAGCCACGGCCAGGCGAGGAAGAACACCAGGAAGGCGATGAACGGCGCGGCCACGTACCCGACGATCACCTGCCGCGGGATTGCCCGCTGTTTGCGGTACAGCGCCGCCCACGCCACCACCGACCAGACGATGAGCGTGGGGAACACGAAGGCCGCATTCAGCTTCGCCGAGAGCCCGAGGCCCACGGCCACCGCCGCGGCGAAGAGGTGCTTGCGCTTCTCCTCCAGCACCCCGACCCCGGTGGCCATCAGCGCGATGCCGTAGAACATGGCGCAGGGCAGGTCCTTGGCGTTGTTCGCCGCGTGGCCGATGACCGTGGGAAAGAATGCACACGCGAAGGTCGCGACGAGGCCCGCAGCCCGGCCAAGCAGCCGACATGCATAGAGCCCGAAGAGCAGCACCAAGACGCCCTGCAGCAGCACCAGCCCCAGGTGATACCCGTCGATCTTGTCGAGCCAGCCCAGCTGCTTGTGGAACACCTGCGCGCTGACCGCGGCCACGAACCCCGGGAAGACCGGGTAGTGCGCCGGGTCGAGGATGTCCGGGAAGCGCTCGAAGTCCGCCTGGAAGCCCTGCGGGTTGTAGTGCACGTCCATCAGCGCGAGCGCCTTCTCGACGCGCGGGTTGGCCATCCAGAAGAGGTGGCGCTGGCCGCTGTAGAAGAGCGAGGGAGAGTCGGAGGTGATGCCGTAGCGCGGCAGCGAAAGGCCGCACACGAGCGCGGAGGCCAGGGCGATCACGAGGCTCGCGCGGGCCGGGGTAAGCCACGGGAGCGGCGGCTTCGCGGCAGGAGCAGCGGCCGCGGAGACGGGCGCTGTGGGAGGGCTGTCTGGAGTCACGGTGTCCATGGCGGCGCGGGACTCTACCTGGGGCACTGCGCCCTGTCCCGCGCGGACCGCGGCTCGTCCCTCATCGCCTCGTCGCAGCCGCCACCGCCGCCGCCAGCACCTGCTTGAGCGGCACCCCGCTCTCCCGGGCGCGCTCGGCGCAGTCCTCGTACTCGGGGGCGACGTTCACGTCCGCGCCCGCCAGCACGCCCACCTTCACCCGCACCGAGCCCCACGGCGTCTGCACCGTCTCGAAGCGCCGCTCCAGCACCGCCCGCTCCACCGGGTGCACCCGCACCCCCAGCGTCGTGCTCTCCCGCAAGAGCACCTCGCAGAGCCGCTCGCGCAGCGCCGCCGGCGCGAGCGCCCCCAGCAGGTGGCCCGGCCGCCCCTTCTTCATGGTCAAGGGAGAGACCCAGGCATCCAGCGCTCCTGCGGCGAGCAGCGCCTCCAGCGTCCACGCGACGAGCTGGGGTGAGGCGTCGTCGAGGTTCGCCTCCAGGACGAAGAGCCCGCCCGTGGCCTGCTGCCGCCGCCCCAGCGTCCCGCGCAGCACGTTCGGCCGATCGGGGAAGTCCTTGCGC
>CAZAIE010001525.1:0-1786 GCA_964485035.1 uncultured Myxococcaceae bacterium
GATAGAGGCAGGGGCCGCTGGACCCCAGGCACTGGCGTGGACCCGGGGCCAGGCGCGCCAAGTGCTTGAAGGGACGGCCAGAGCGCCGCGCATAGGGCGTGCAGAACCCTGGGGCATGAAGTGGGTCTGGCTGCTGGCGGCGTTGGTCGCGAGCGCGGGGTGTGCGGTGGTGCGCGTCCCTGGGCAGCTGCCATCCGATCCGCTCGTGGACGCCCACTCGCTGTCGTTCAGGAAGGCCACCTCCGAGCGCACCGGCCCGAGCGACGAGGAGCTGGCCCGGGCGGTCCAGCTGACGCTGAGGGGGAGGTTGGCTGCGCTCTTCGATGCGTGCGGCGACGCCCTGGAACTCTTGCAGCAGGCGAGCCGCGTGGCGCCGGTGTACCCGACCCTGGAGGACTGGGACGAGTACCTGCGGCTGTGCGAGCCGGAGGTGG
This sequence comes from uncultured Myxococcaceae bacterium, assembly GCA_964485035.1. Classification (GTDB taxonomy): domain Bacteria; phylum Myxococcota; class Myxococcia; order Myxococcales; family UBA5297; genus CAZAIE01. The sequence continues at coordinate 435 of CAZAIE010001525.1, forward strand.
CCCGGGAGCGGGCCCGGTCGCGCGCGGTGGTGCAGGGCGCGCAGGCGCCGACTCCGCCCACGGCGATGCAGGAGCGCGAGGGACCGTGAGTGGTCCAGGGGAACCTGCGCGGTCGTTGCTCATCCCTCCTGTGCCCAGCGACAATTAGATCTCCCCGCTGACGACAACTATTTCTCCCCATCCCACAGCAGCGCGTAGCACTGGCTCCTCGCACGAGGAGAGCCAGGTGACAGTGAGCGACGCGCAGGTGAGGCGACTGATGGAGGAGAGGACGAAGACGGGGAAGATCGGGTTTGCGGCGATGAAGGCGGGGATGGACCGGAAGACGGCGGCGAAGTACCTGGCGGAGCGAGGCGATGCACAGGCCGCTACCGGAGCAGTACAAGACCCTGTCGCAGAAGCTCAAAGGGCACTACGCGTACTACGGGATCACCGGGAACGCATGGATGCTCGGACGCTTCCGCCACGAGGTACGGAAGGTGTGGAAGCGCTCCCTGGGACGCCGCTCCCAGGAGGGCCTGACGTGGGGCCGCTTCAAAGCGAAGATCGAGTCAGTCTTCGTGCTGCCCCCAGCCCTGGCGGTCCACTCCTCTCTGCGTCTCGCAGCGAACCCGTGATCCGAAGAACCGTATGCGGGAAACCTGCGAGTACGGATCTGTGGGGGGCGCGGGCGGCAACGCCCGCGCCTACCCGGAGGGTGGACAGCGCGGCGTTCCGAACCCAGCACGCGACCTCGTCGGCGGTCTGGCAGCGAGCGTCCACCAGCGCCTGGCGCCGTGGGTCCCGGGGGGTCCACAAGGGCAGGTCTGGCGCAGGAAGTCCTCGTAGTCCTGGAGCAGCTCGCCGAGGCTCGCCCGCGCGACGTTCGTCAGCTTGAGCTCCGAGCGCTTCGAAGTAGCCGACGCCAGGCTGCCCTCGGCGATGTTCTGCACTCCACTGCGTGCGGCCTGCACCATCTGGTCGTGGGTGCGGCTGCGCCGGTCGATGTAGCGGTCACAGAACCGGACCGTGACGTCATAGACCAACTGCGCCACCTGGAAGCCGAGCAGCCGCCGGTACCCGCCACTGCGCTGGATGAGTTCCACCGTCCCCTCCCGTGCCCACCAACCCAGTCCACGTCCACCAAGCCGTCCCCAAGCCTCTGTGCAAGCCCCATGCAACCCCGCGCGCCCACCGCCAAACCCCTGGAACCCGCTGCCACGACTCGGCAATGTGGAGCCCATGATCCGCTCTGAAGACCTGGGGACGCTCTTCACGCTGTTCCACGACGGCGTGCTCGCCGGCGCGACCCGCGACGACGACGCCCTCGTCCTCACCGTGGACATCCGCTACCTCGCCCAGCGCGTCCACCC
>CAZAIE010001526.1:0-1785 GCA_964485035.1 uncultured Myxococcaceae bacterium
CATCGACCGCACGCTTCATGCGGCGAAACTGCCTCCGGTCGAGGCCAACGACCCCGCCATCTGCGCCGCCGACAAGAAGGACCGGCTGCCTGCCGGCACCACCTCCGCCGACTGCTTCGCCGCGCGCAAGACCGGCGGCGACAAGAGCGTGCTGGCCACCTGCAACGCCGCGCTGAACGTGCGTATCGGCGACCTGCGGTACCACACGGTCAACAACCTCGATGCCCCGCAGGACCCGTCCTCCTGGGGCATCATGCTCGACTCCAACGACCCCCTGACCGGTGAGACCATCTCCTCGTCCATCAACGTGTGGACGCACGTGACCGATCTCTGGTCGCAGGGCGCCGTGGACCTCGCCCGCGTGATCAAGGGTGAACTCAAGATCGAAGAGGTCACCGAGGGTCAGTACATCAAGGACTACGCCGGACTCAGTGAGACCATCGGCGGCGGGGCGGGAGGCGGCGCGGTGCCGGGACTCACGGCGCGCGACGTCAACTCGACCATCAACGGCATGGTCGGCAAGAAGCCTGAGGACCCCGCCCGGAAGGCGGTGCCCGCGGCCATGGCCAAGCAGATCAAGCGCAAGTACCACGAGTACGCGCAGAAGGCGTTCGACGCCAAGGCCATCCCGCTCTCCCGGTCTACCTACGAGGCGCGTCGCCGCGCCGCGGTGGGCAGCGCCATGGAGGCCGAGCTGACCCGCTCCCCGGCGATGCAGCAGCTGTCGGGCGCCGATCCCTCGAAGCTCGACAACGAGAGCCTGCTCACCCTCAGCTCCCCGCTGCGTGGCGCGAACCCCGCGCTGCTCCGCGAGATCCGCCAGCGCAAGGAGATCGCCCTGGCTGAGCGCGGTGCCTGCGTGCTCAACGAGGCCCCGACCCCGCTCGACAGCGCCAAGCTGGCCGACGCGCTGGAGGAGAAGTTCGGCAAGTTCAACCCCGCCGACGACAAGACCACCCAGTTCAAGCGCGCGGAGAAGATGAAGAAGTACATCGCCGCCAAGGCCCAGCACTCGGTCATCGTCCACGAGATGGGGCACTCCTTCGGCCTGCGCCACAACTTCGTGTCCTCCGCCGACGCCTTCTTCTTCCGTCCCCAGTACTGGCAGCTGCGCACCCAGGACGGCAAGATCACCGAGAAGTGCTGGGCCAAGTGCACCGTCGATGCCGACTGCCCCATTGCCCACGACGTCTGCAAGGAGGGGCAGTGCTACGAGGGCCAGTCTGACGACGGCAAGTGGGTGGCCTCCGACGTCAAGCGGCAGACCCTGGTCACCGAGGCCGAGGCCGCCAACTGCGTCAGTGCGCGCTACTACGACCCCACCACCGAGACCGAGCGCAAGAACCTGATCAACATGTGGATGCAGAGTTCGATCATGGACTACGCCGGCGAGACCACTCAGGACCTCATCGGCCTGGGTGCGTACGACTACGCGGCGATGCGCATGTTCTACGGCAACGCGGTGGCGGTGTTCGAGAACCCCGACCTGAAGCTCGACCCCAGCGACGCCAAGAAGAGCGCCAAGGCCCGCGCGCTGATCGGCAAGATGGACAACTTCGGCGGCACCATCGGCCTGCGCTGGGAGGACTTCTCCTCCGGCGAGGGCGAGCCCATCCACTACTCCGACCTGCAGAACCAGTTCGGGCTGATCTCCGAGTGCAAGGCCGTGTCGGACCCCGAGGCCTACAAGCCGGCGAGCTGGGACGTCGAGAAGTACGGCAAGTGGCACCCGCTGGTCGACGGCCAGTTCGTCGCCTCCGACCCCGCGGCGCCCACCAAGTACAC
>CAZAIE010001527.1:0-1784 GCA_964485035.1 uncultured Myxococcaceae bacterium
CTCCAGCTCGACGGGAGAGCCCAGCTCGGCCTCGATGGAGCAGACAAGGTCGGTGCGGAAGTGGTCGTCGATGAAGTCCCGGTAGAACTTGTCCTGCACCGCCAGCTGCACCCGGCCCTCAGCGGAGACGCCCTGGCAGCGGATGCGCGCGATCCAGCCCTGGACGTACGCGCTCCCCGCCAGCCGCGGCGAGGCGACCGCGCGAGCGAAAGCCGCGTGTACCTGCCCGGCTTCGGGCCGGGCAGCAACGGTGGGAACGGACGTGGTCACGGGACCCCAGGAGCGAACGAGCGGACGGGTGAACTAGCAAATCGGACGGCGGCACTTCAACAACAAAGTCGGAGGCGGTTGAAGCGCCTCGTGTTTCACGGACGGACGGGCCGATGTTCCACCAGTTCCAACTCTCCTTCCCCTCTGGGGCGATGTCGCAAGTCGGCGCCGAACGTGGTACCTAGGCCCACCTTGGATCCACCTGCTGGGCAGCCGCCAGCAATCAGTTCCCGGTCCGATGCGTTCTCGGGAGGGGCCATGCGCGCACTCTGGATTCTGCCTGCGGTCCTCACCCTCTGGGGCTGCGAGCTCATCGTCGATCCCGACTCGGTCTCCCCTCCGGTGGAGGAGCGGGACGGCGGAGACGATCCTGGCCCCGACGCCAGCACCTGCGTCCTCAAGACCTGCGCCGCGCTCGGCCGGACCTGCGGCTCGGCTCCCGACACCTGCGGCGGCACGCTCTTCTGTGGCACCTGCCCGGTGAACCAGCAGTGCTCCGCCGCGGGCGCCTGTGTCCCCGTGTGCACGCCGGAGACGAACCTGGACCTGTGCCTCAAGGTCTCGGCCGTCTGCGGGACGATCACCGCGACGGATCGCTGCGGCGCTTCGAGATCCTTCACCTGTGGCACCTGCCCCGCGGGCCTCGAGTGCGGGGTGTCCGCGCCCAACGCCTGTGCCTGCACGCCAACCTCCTGCCCCAGCGGCACGTTCTGCGAGGCGGGGAAGTGCGCCGCCGGCTGCTCCAAGCCCGCGGACTGCGCCAACGGCGGTCTCTGCGAGAGCGGGAAGTGCGTCTGCGCCGGAGGCGATCACGAGTGCTCCGGCAAGTGCGTCCCCAACGGCGTCGCCGCCTGCGGCCCGACGTGCCAGGTCTGCCCGACCGACCCCAACGGCACCCCCGCCTGCGACGGAACGGCGTGCTCGCTCACCTGCAAGGCCGGGTCGCTCCTCTGTGCCGGCGCGTGCGCGGTGTGTCCTGCCGGCTCCGACTTCGCCTGCCAGGGCGCCGCCTGCGTCGCCAAGAGTTGCCCCTCCGGGACGACCGCCTGTGCCGCGGGCTGTTGCAGCTGGAAGTCCGAGGCGGCGAACACCAGCGCCAGCGGCGGTCGGCTCTCGCTGGCCCTGGATGGCCAGGGCAACCCGGTCATCGCCTTCAACGCCACCAACTCCAAGGAGGTGCGGGTGGTGTGGCGCAAGCCCGGCTCCGCGTCCTGGACCGTGGAGACGGTGGAAGCGGTCTCGACGCTGGTGGGCGACCAGCGCGTGGCCGCGGGCGTCGCGGCGAACGGCGAGCCAGTGGTGGTCTTCGTGGACGGGAAGGGCAACCTCCGGCTGGGCGAGCACAAGTCCGGTGGCGGCTGGACCAAGTCGTCGATCACCACGGGGGTGACCCCCAAGTCGCCGTCGCTGGTGGTGGACTCGGCGGGCACCCTGCACGTGGCGTGGACCGAGATTGAGGCGAGCACCGCCCCCATCCGCTACGCCAGCCGCACGGCGACGGGGACGACCTGGAG
>CAZAIE010001528.1:0-1783 GCA_964485035.1 uncultured Myxococcaceae bacterium
GCACCACGCCCCCGGACGCCACGGGGGTGATGCAGAAGTTCCAGCGCCTGCCCATGTCCTTCAAGCTGCTGGCCGGCGGCGTGGTGCTGCTCGCGCTGCTGGTGATCATTGCCCTGGCGAAAGGCAGCGGGCAGCCTGCGAAGCCGGCGGTGGACCCCAAGGTCAAGGCCGAGCAGACCTACGACGTCGCCTTCCAGGCCGCCCGCAAGCTCTTGATGGAGAACAAGTACCAGGAGGCGTTGGAGAAGGCCCAGGAGGCCCAGGCCGCGCTCTCCACTCCGGTGGTGGAGCGGCTCATCGCGTCCTGCGAGGAGGCCATCAAGTCGAAGGGGGCGCTCGCCGACGCGCGTGGCGCCGCGGCCCGCGGGGACTACGACCGCGCGCTGGAGAAGCTGAAGGAGATCGACGAGAGCTCGCCCATGTCCGAAGAGGCCACGGAGCTGGCCAAGACCTGGGCCCAGAAGAAGCTCGAGGTGTCGCTGGAGAAGGTCCGCCTGCTGGCCAACGACGGGGACCTCGAGGGCGCACGCGCGCTCATCGACGCCCTCCCGCCCGAGCACCAGGAGCGGATGCGGCGCGAGCTGGTGGAGCTGGAGAAGCAGTACAAGCAGGACTCCGCGTCCAGGCAGCGCGCCCAGGCCGCCGCCGCCGCCCGCGCCCGGGCCGAGAGGGTGCGTCGCCAGCGCCAGGAGATCGACGACGCGGTGGCCCCGGTGGTGCGGCGCATCGACACCGCCGACTTCGAGGGCGCGGTGCGCCAGTGCGACCGCGTGGCCGAGGCCGCCCGCAACGACCTCGTCGCCGCCAAGGTCAAGCTGCTGAAGAAGACCATCCCCATGTTCGGGCAGGCCTACAACGACGGCATGAGCCGCTACAACGGCGGGGCCTACGAGCAGGCCTCGACCTCGCTCTTGCGCGCGCTGAAGCTGTACGAGGACATGGACATCGACGGGAAGCTCGACAAGCCGCTCAAGGAGAAGGCCGGGGCGGCGCTGGCGTACAAGGGCCGCGCAGCGGCGGCGCGCCAGGACTACGGGGCGGCGGCCAAGGCCTACAAGGAGGCGCTGCGGCTCAACCCGGGCTCCAAGGAGGCCACCGACGGCCTGGCGAAGATCCGCCGCGCCGCCGAGGAGGTCTACCAGGAGGCGTACGCGGTGAAGGACCGCGACGCCGAGGCTGCCCGGCGCCGCTTCCGCGACGTCATCGAGATGGTGCCCGCCGGGGACGAGTTGGCGAAGAAGGCCCAGAAGCGGCTGAACGAACTGGACGGTCAGTGACCGTCGCCGCGGGCGCAGCAGGAGGGGCGGGGAGATGAAGACGCTCAGGGCCGAGGCGGTGCGCGCGCTCCGCGAGGGGCGCGCCGAGGACGCGCTGGCGCTGCTCACCGAGGTGGTGCGGCGCGGGCCGGCGGACCACCGGGCGCGGATGTTCGGGGCGCAGTGCCTGGCGTTGCTCGGGGACGTGGAGCGGGCGCTCAAGGTCTTGCAGATCACCGCCGAGAACCTGGTCCGCCGGGACTACCTGCTCTCGGCCACGCTCGCCGCGCGGCTGGGACTCGACCTGCGACCGGGCGACCCGGCGATGGTCGCCGAGCTGCGCCGCGTCCACGCCCGCGCCGCCGCGTCGGTCCGCCGCGGCGCGGTCCCGCCGCCGCTGCCGCCGGACGTCCCGCCCGCTCGGCCGGTGGAGGAGCTGTGCGCCCTGCTGCGCGGCGAGGAGCTTCGGGCCCGCGCCTTCGACATCCTCGCCACCGCGGACGATGGCGCCCCCGCCAGCCCCGGCT
>CAZAIE010001529.1:0-1783 GCA_964485035.1 uncultured Myxococcaceae bacterium
GGCCTGGGGCAACGGCGCCTCGTCCTCGTCGTCCGCGTCGTTGGCCAGGGTCTCCTCGGAGGAGGCCACCGGGACGGCGGGCGTCAAGAGCGGCGAGGGCGCTGGCTTCGGCGTCGGGGTCGGCGAGACGCCCGAGCGCGAGCCGGTCCGGCTGGGCGACGAGCCGGCGGGGGCGCTCGCCGCGAGGCACCGGGCGACCAGCTGGCCGACCTGCTGCGAGGTCACCGGCTCGCCGCTGCGGGCCACGAAGCGCTCCAGCGCCGCCTGCATCTCCCGGCAGTCTGCGAAGCGGGCCTCCTTGTCGCGGGCCATCGCCCTCTCGACCACCGCCACCAGCTCCGGGGGCAGGTCGGGGCGCCGGCTGAGCAGCGGCACCGGGGGCTCGTGCAGGATGGCGGAGATGAGCGGGATATCGCCCTTCTGGTCGTAGGGTTTGCGTCCGGTGAGGAGCTGGTAGAGCACCACCCCCAGCGCGTAGACGTCGGCGCGGCGGTCCAGGACGAGCCCCTTCACCTGCTCCGGGGGCATGTAGCCGAGCTTGCCCTTGAGCGCGCCCACGCGGGTCCCGTTGCCCTCGCCCGAGACCTTGGCGATGCCGAAGTCCAAAACCTTCACCGCGCCGGTCTTGCCCACCAGCACGTTCTCCCCGCTGACGTCCCGGTGGATGAGGTTCAGCGGCTGGCCCGACTCGGGGTCGGCGAAGTCGTGGGCGTAGGCGAGCCCCTCGGCGGCCTGGGCCACCATGCGCGCGACCAGCGGGAGCGGGAGATACTCGCCGCTGCCGAGCGACCACTTGTTCAGGCCCCGCAGGTGGGCGCCGTCCACCCACTCCATGGCCAGGAAGTAGGCGCCCTCGGACTCGCCGAAGTCGAAGATCTGCACGATGTTCGGGTGGTCGAGCTGCGCGGCGATGCGGGCCTCGGCCAGGAACATCTGCACGAACTGGGGCCGCTCCGCGAGGTGGGGCAGGATGCGCTTGACCACCAGGTTCTTCTCGAACCCGCCCGGGCCCTCGGCCTTGGCCAGGAACACCTCAGCCATGCCACCCGTGGCCAGCTTGCGCACGAGCTGATACCGCCCCACCCGCTCCATGCGGCCTCCGCCCCTAGAAGAGTCGCAAGGCTACACGTACAAGGCGTGCGTCGGCCAGCGCCGCGTCGGGTAGATCGCGTCACCGGGCCGGGGTATCCCGGGCAGCGCTCAGCCCTTCAGATTCCGGCTCGCGCCCTCGGGAAAGCCGAAGCTGGTGGGGTCCTTGTCCGGGTCGAAGTCGCAGAAGTCGCAACGCTGGCCAGACTCGACCGCCTTCTTCTTGCCGAAGCAGTACGGACAGCCCAGGTGCTCGTCGGGCGACTTCTCGCACTGGTTGCGGATGCAGAACACGCGCTTGGGAGCCGCCAGCGGGTCGGGCTGCTTCTTGTCGTCGGCCATGGTTCCCTCTCGTCCGCGGGCCCGCCGAAGGGGCGGGTCGGCGGCAGTTCTAACCCACCCTGCCGGACGCCGCAGCCCGGCCGGCGCGCCCCGGGAGGGACCGTCGGCAAGCGGACAGAGAAAGTGCTGGCCCCACCCGCGGGCCGACCGTAGAACACGCGGCCATGAGCACTGCACCCGGTTCCCCCCTCGACGCCTTCGCCGCCGCACACGAGCAACTCCGCCAGGTCATCGCGCTCAGCGCCCAGCTCGGGACCACCGACGCGGACCACGCCCCCGGGCTCGCAGCGACCATCCGCAGGTTCTTCGCCGAGGAACTCCTGCTGCACGAGGCGGACGAGGACCTCTCGCT
>CAZAIE010001530.1:0-1777 GCA_964485035.1 uncultured Myxococcaceae bacterium
GGGGTGGGGGCCCCGAAGTCGGAGAAGCCTCCCGAGCCGCCTGTTCCGAAGGCGTCCGCGGGAGCCCGCATCGGCCAGTTCATGGCGGGGGCCGCGGGCGTGCTGGTGCTCGCGCTCGTCCTCTGGGCGGCGACGCGGGACCGCCCGCCGACTCCCTTCCTGGAGCGGGCCTATCCGTACGGCTTCGACGGAATGACTGGTCCGCACGGGGAGCAGGCCCCGCCCGTCAGCGCGATGAAGTTCCGCTACGAGGGCGCCGCCACCTGCCCAGGCTTCGAGGTCTGCCTGCGCTACAGCTTCAACGGCGCGGGCTTCCAGGGCGAGATGCGGGTGGGCAAGAAGGACGACGGGCAATGGGTCCGCGCCGACGACGAGGGGCTCCCGTTCCGCCCCACGAGGTAGGTCGCGCCCGTCCCGGCCACTAGTCGCCCTGCGCGGCCGGCTCCTCCAACGCCTTGCGGACCGCGGTGGCCAGGCGCTGAGCGGTGTACGGCTTGGGCAGGAAGTGCACCCGTCTGCGGCGGACCGCCTCGGCCAGCACCATGTTCTCGTTGTAGCCGGAGGTGAAGAGCACCTTCAGGTCGGGGCGCGACTCTCCGAGCCGCCTCGCCAGCCCCGGGCCGTCCAGGCCGGGGAGCACCACGTCGGTGAGCAGGAGGTCGAAGGCGGTGCTCGGTTGCGCCACCAGCGCGAGCGCCTTCTCCGCGCTGGGGGCAGTGAGGACCGTGTAGCCCAGCGTCTCCAGGATGCGCCGCGTCGTGTCCCGGATGAGCGCGTTGTCCTCTACCAGCAGCACCCGCTCCTGGCCGCGCGGGAGGTGCGGGCGGTCCTCAGCCTGGGGATGCTCGCCCGGCTCCGGCTGGCGCGGGAAGAGGAGTCGGAAGGTGGTGCCCTGTCCCTGCTCCGAGCGTACCTCGAGGCTCCCGCCCGCCTGCTCCATCGCGCCCTGGACGATGGCCAGGCCGAGCCCGGTGCCCTGGCCCGTCGGCTTGGTGGTGAAGAAGGGCTCGAAGATGCGCGAGAGGATCTCCGGCGCCATCCCCACGCCGGTGTCGGTCACCGACAGCGCCACGTGCTCGCCCGGAGCGAGCCGGGGGTGCGAGGCGCAGGCGGAGGCGTCGAGGGTGACGTGCGCGAGACCGATGGTGAGGGTCCCGCCGTGGGGCATGGCGTCGCGCGCGTTGACCGCCAGGTTGAAGACGATCTGCTCGATCTGGCTGGGGTCCACCTTCACGCGGCAGGGCGAGGGGGCGCGCTCGAAGCGGAGCTGCACGCGCTCGCCCAGCAGCCGGCCGACCATGGTGGCGAAGGAGCCGATGCGCTCGTTCAGGTCCAACAGCCGCGGCTCCAGGCGCTGCTTGCGCGAGAAGGCGAGGAGCTGGGTGGTGAGCCGCGCCGCGCTCTCCGCGGCCAGCTTCACCTCCTGCAGGTAGGGGTGGCGCGGGTCCTCAGCCGGGGTCTCCACCAGAGCCATCTCCAGGTTCCCGTAGATGGCGGTGAGCAGGTTGTTGAAGTCGTGCGCCACACCGCCGGCGAGCCGGCCGATGGACTCCATCTTCTGCGACTGGCGCAGCTGCTCCTGCTGGTCGCGCAGCTCGGTGACGTCACGGCCCTCGGGGATGAGCAGCACCACCCGGCCCTCGCCGTCGCGCACCGGGGTCAGCGACTGGTCGACGGCGCGCAGCGCGCCCGAGGCGTCGCGGAAGCTGGCCTCGAAGCGGACGAACTCGCCCAGCGCCGCCCGCCCCACCGCCTGCCGGACCAGCCCCTGCTGCTC
>CAZAIE010001531.1:0-1770 GCA_964485035.1 uncultured Myxococcaceae bacterium
GACCGGATCAACGGCGTCCTCCAGACGCGGGTCGATGCGCTCTGCAGCCTGCCGCTCGAGCTCACCGGTAGGACCTCGAAGCGGAAGGCCGCGAAGCTCGCGGCGCGGGCGCAGGACGAGTGGGGTGGCTGGTTCCCCGATGCCGAGGTGAAGCGGTTGCTGCGCTGGGGGGTGCTGCTCCGCCTCGGCATCGGGGAGTTGCTGTGGGACACGAGCGAGCCCGGCTACTGGGTGCCCCGGCTCAAGGTCTGGGACCCGCGCTACGCATACTGGCGCTGGGACACCCGGACCTTCTGGCTGATCACGCTCGATGGTCCCGTCGAGATCACCCCAGGGGACGGCCACTGGATCCTCTACGCGCCGGACGGCTACGCGCGCGGCTGGATGAATGGGCTCGTCCGATCCCTCGGGTTGATGTTCCTCATCCGCCGCTGGGCGACACGCGACTGGGCTCGGTACTCGGAGGTCCACGGCCTGCCCATCAAGAAGGCGGTCGTCCCCGCTGACGCGAAGGCCGAGGACAAGGAGGCCTTCGAGGATGACCTGCGAACGCTCGGCGGCGAGGGCGTCATCCGGGTCGCTAAGGACGAGCAGGGTCTCGGGTTCGACATCGCGCTCGTCGAGGCGGCGAGCCAGAGCTGGGAGGGGTTCCAGAAGCTGATCGAGAAGTGCGACGAGTGCATCGCGGTCGACGTGCTCGGACAGAACCTGACGACCTCGATGAAGAGCGGTGGCTCGTACGCCGCTGCGAACGTCCACGACCGCATCCGGCTCGACCGCCTTGAGGCGGACGCCAAGAGCCTTGGCGACTGCCTGGCCGAGCAGGCCATGGTCCCGTGGGCTGTCTACAACTGGGGCGACGAGCGGCTTGCACCGCGGGTGAGCTGGAGCACGAAGGCTCCCGAGGACCGCGCCAGCACCGCGACGACCCTCAACAGCCTGGGCGACGCGCTCAACAAGCTGAAGTCGGCGGGGCTCAACGTCGACCTGGCCGAGGTCGCGAAGCAGTTCCGGATCCCGCTGGTCGAGGGCGAACCAGTCATCGCGCCCGAGCCCAGCCCCAGCCGGTCCGAGAAGCAGACGCCACAGCCACCCGCGGAGGAACCCGATGCCTGAGAAGACCAGCAAGCGCCCTCGCATCTTCGCTCGCATCGAGGAGCGGAACGGCCAGAAGCGCGGGGCGGTGCACCTCTATGACGCCGTCGGCGGATGGGATGGCATCCGTGCGAAGCACGTGGTGGAGAAGCTCGAGGCGCTCAAGGGCGAGGGGGCCGAGCACCTGGACGTGCACATCAACTCGCCGGGCGGGGATGTCTTCGAGGGCATGGCGATCCACACCGCGATCGCCTCGTGGCCCAAGGGCGAGAAGCGGGTCCACGTCGATGGCCTGGCGGCGAGCATCGCCTCGATCGTCGCGATGGCCGGCGACGAGATCGAGATCAGCCCGACCGCCATGGTGATGGTCCACGAGCCCCGCGGCTTCGCGATGGGCGAGGCCGCCGACCTCCGCAAGATGGCCGACCGGCTGGACGCCATCCGGGACGTGATGTGCGACGTCTACTCGGCGCGCACCGGACTGGAGAAGGCCGAGGTCGAGAAGCTCGTCGCCGCGGAGACGTGGATGTCGGCGGCCGACGCTGTGAAGAAGGGCTTCGCCGACAAGATCGCCGAACCCGACGAGCGCGACGACGAGGACGACGACGACCGGGACGAGGAGGACGACGAGACCGAGGAGGATTCCGTCGCCCGCGCGGTCGCCCAGTTCAAGCA
>CAZAIE010001532.1:0-1768 GCA_964485035.1 uncultured Myxococcaceae bacterium
GCCGGTGACGCGCCGGCCGTCGGGGCTGCGGCCCACCTTGGAGCCGGGGCTCGTGGGAGGGCGGGACTTCTGCTTGATCACGTCCTCGCCCACCAGCTGGTGGATGTACTCCTGCAGCGCCGAGGTGGGCGACTCGGCCGAGGACTTGGAGACGAAGCCGTCGAGGGCGCGGCGCAGGTCGGCGGCGCTCTGCCAGCGCTGGTCCACGTCCTTGGCCAGCGCCTTCTGCACGATGCGGTCGTACTCCACCGAGATGCCGGGGACGAGGTCGCGCAGCGGGGGCACTGCCTCCTCGGTGATGGCGCGCAGCATCCCCAGCTCGTTCTCGCGCATGAAGGTGGGCTGCCCGGTGACCAGCTCGTGGAGCACCGCGCCCAGCGCGAAGATGTCGCTGCGGGCGTCCAGCGGCTGCCCGAGGATCTGCTCCGGGGACATGTAGAGGAACTTGCCCTTGAGGATGCCGCCCTGCGTCTGCACCAGCTTGCCCTCGGCCTTGGCGATGCCGAAGTCGAGCACCTTCACAGCGCCCTGGTAGGTGAGGAAGATGTTCGAGGGCGAGATGTCGCGGTGGACGATGTGGAGCGCCCGGCCCTCCTCGTCCACGAAGGTGTGCGCGTAGTGCAGGGCGTCGCAGGCGGCGGAGACGATGCGCGCGGCGATGGAGGCGGGGATGGGCTGGCGCTTCTCCTTGGCCAGCCGCAGCACCGCGACCAGGTCCTCGCCCAGCAGGTACTCCATGGCCAGGAAGTAGGTCCCGTCGGCCTCGCCGAAGTCGAAGATCTGCACCACGTTGGGGTGCGAGAGCTGCGCCGCGATGCGCGCCTCGTCGAGGAACATGTGGACGAAGTGCTCGTTGGCGGCGAGGTGCGGCAGCACCCGCTTGATCACCACCGTCTTCTCGAAGCCGGCCGGGCCGCTCTGCTTGGCGAGGAAGATCTCCGCCATCCCGCCGTGCGCGAGGGGGCGGACGAGCTGGTACTTCCCGAACTGTTGGGGGTCGGCCATAGGAGCGGAATGAAAGGCGGCAGGCTCCGTGGTGTCAAGGCGTCCACGCCCGCGTACAATCCAGCCCCATGACCGCCCACGACCCCAACAAGCCGCTGCAGGAGGGTGACGACCTCGAGGCGCTGGAGGGCCTCGGCCCCTTCGAGGGCAACGCGCACGACCCTCTCACCCGCCACGTGGCCGCCGCCGACGCCGCCGCCGCTGCCCGCGAGGAGGGGCCGGCGATGGCGTCCACGCGGATCATGCCGCTGCCGCCGGGCGTGGAGGCGAGCCTCGAGGTGGACGACGCGGGCGAGCCCGCGAAGCTCTCGAAGACGGTCACGGTCATCGGCCGGGCCGAGAGCGCCGCCGACTTCGTGCTGCCCTTCAACGAGGAGGCGAGCCGCGAGCACGCCGCCATCCTCTACTTCGCCGGCCAGTTCTTCCTCGAGGACCTGCGCAGCGAGAACGGCACCTTCCTCAACGACCAGCGCGTGGAGAAGGCGCGGCTCAAGTACGGCGACCGCATCCGCGTCGGCTCGCAGGTGCTGGTGTTCCGCTCGCGGAGCTGACCCGGAGCCGGCCGAGCCCGAAGGGACGAAGACCGTCTGGGCGTCCGGGGCGCGGTTCCGCTACATTGCCGGAATGTCGAACGACGTGCTGCTGCAGCGCCTGAGGGCCGAGAAGATCGTGGACGACGCGGGACTGCGCGCCGCGCTCGAGCGCAGCGCCTCCACCGGCGAGGACCTCGCCTCGGCGTGCTGGAGCCTGAAGCTCGCCAACG
>CAZAIE010001533.1:0-1767 GCA_964485035.1 uncultured Myxococcaceae bacterium
CCTCTGGGTCCACCGGAGGGAGCTTGTTCGACCGAGACGCGGTGGCGCGGTACGACGTGTGGGTCCGAGAGGCAGCCGGGTCGTCCGAGGGAGCGCAGTTGCTGGCGCGCCGCCGCGGGCTCTTCGGGCGTGCGTACGCGCTGCCCGTGGCCGAGGAGGAGCGCGCGGACGGCGAGCCGGTCGAGGTGCTCGTCGCCGGGGCCGGGCCCTGGGGGATGCTGCTGGGGCGGTTGCTGGCGCTGCGCGGACACGAGGTGGTCGTCGTCGAGCAGGCAGCCGCGCTCGGCTCGACGGTGAACTGGAACCTCTCCCGTGACGAGTACGCCGCGCTCCGAGCAAGCGGCGCCTTCGATCGCGAGCCCTCGTCCTCGCCCGACCCCACCGCCCTCGCACCGGCGGTCCGCGGCGACTTCTCGCGCGGCGTGTTCCGCATCTTCGACCGCCCCGCGGCCTGCACCCGCGACTTCGAGTGGAACGAGCTCTACAACGTCTCGCTGGAGGAGCACGCGTTCCTGCGCGCCCTGGCCCACGGCCCAAAGCTCACGGTCCGCTACGGCGAGAAGGCGTCGCTCGAGCGCGTGACCCGCACCGGCGTCTACGTCGACTGCCAGGGGCCCGCAGAGCGCCGCAGCTTCAAGGCCCGGCTCTTCGTGGACGCCCGCGGCTGGAGCTCGCCGCTGGGCCGGCAGGCGAACCAGGGCTTGGACCAGGGATTCTCCTTCGACGTGCTGGGCCTCGCGACCAGCGCCGACCTCCCCCGCGAGCACTCGCCCGACGGCACGCCGCTGGGCATCCACGTCGCGACCTACGCCGACGAGGAGACGGTGGGCAGCCTGCGCGTGCAGCCCATCCTCGAGCGCTTCAGCCTGTTCCTGAACGGAAACCGCGGCGAGCTGGTGAACGCCTTCGTGGGCAGCGCCCGGCCCGAGCCGCTGGCGCCGATGGTCGATGCCCTGCTCCCGCTGGTCGCGCGGGTGGCTCCCGGCTTCGCCGAGGAGCAGGTGGTCCGCAGCTACTTCGGCCACATCCCCGGCTACCGGACCGGCGCGCCCTGGGCACGGCGGCGGGTGCAGACCTGCGCCGGCGACCGCACCCTGCTGGTCGGCTGCGCCGCGAGGCAGTACTCCCCGCTCACCGGCGCGTCGATCGGCCCGCTGGCGCGCAACGCCGTGCCGATCGCCGAGGCGGTGCACCGGGCGCTTGCCGAAGGGGACCTCTCCTTCGCCCGGCTCTCGCGCATCGACCTCGCCCCGGGCGAGCGCGTCTCGCAGGCTGTCGAAGGACTCTTCGCCCGCATCATGCTGCTGGAGGGAGACGAGCCGCCGGGGACGGTGAACGCCGACTGGCTCGCCTTCCTGCGCGCCGCCGAGGGGATGGACCCCAAGCTGAAGAACGCCGCCTTCCGCGACCAGATGCGGCTGCGCACGCTGCACCAGCTCCTGGGGCTCGCGGTGCAGGACCCGGCGCTCGTCCGCGCCTTCGTGCGCAACAACGACGGGGCGCTCTGGACGGCGGTGGGGGTGCTCGTCTGGGCGTACGGCGCACTGCTCGGCCTGGAGCTGCGCGAGGTGCTGCACGGGCACCTGCGCCACCTGGGGAGCCTCTTCGCCGGCCTCGGCCGGCTGCCGCTGTTCGTGGGACGCGCGGCCCGGCTGCACCACCGCGCGGCGAAGGAGTCCCGCCGCAGGCGACGCTCGAGGAGGCACACGACATGTTGAACGAAGCCGCTTCGCGGCAGCTAGCTGAGCCAGTTCGACGATCTTGAGG
>CAZAIE010001534.1:0-1763 GCA_964485035.1 uncultured Myxococcaceae bacterium
GGTTCCCCAGAGGACTTTCACCTCCAAGTCACGCCCATGCTGGGCACACCAAAAAAAGGAAGCGGCCGGGCGAACCCGACCGCTTCCAGCCTTGCCCAGGAGAGGACTCGAACCTCCAAGGCCTTTCAGCCACTAGACCCTGAATCTAGCGTGTCTACCAATTCCACCACCTGGGCGCCCTTGGCTCTGCTGCTCACCAAGAGGGCGCTGCTTTTAGCTGCTCCTGCAGGCGGCGTCAATCAGTTTTCGCGCAAAGCGCTTCTTGCAGCCCTTCCGCCACCAGGTTGCACGCCGTGACGGTGAGGAACACCGCAGCCCCGGGGAAGACCGCGAGCCACCAGGCCCCCGGGCTGGTCACGTACCGGTGGGCCTGCATCAGGCTCTCGCCCCAGCTCGCGGCGGGAGGTGGCACCCCGAAGCCCAGGAAGCT
This sequence comes from uncultured Myxococcaceae bacterium, assembly GCA_964485035.1. Taxonomy (GTDB): domain Bacteria; phylum Myxococcota; class Myxococcia; order Myxococcales; family UBA5297; genus CAZAIE01. The sequence continues at coordinate 431 of CAZAIE010001534.1, forward strand.
GAGCGCGCTCTCGAGGAGGATGGCCCCGGACACCCCGAACGCCGCAGCGACCAGCACCGGGCCGAGCGCGTTGGGCAACACGTGCCGCACGAGCACCCTGCCCTCCTCCAAGCCCAGCGCCCGCGCCGCCTCGACGAAGGGCAGCTGCTTCACGCGCAGCACCTCTGCCCGGGTCAGCCGCGCGACGTCGGGCCAGCGGGTCAGCCCGATGACCAGCGCCACGTGCCACACGGTCGGGCGCTCGACCGTCGCCATCAGGGCCAGGACCAGGAACAGCGTCGGGAACGTGAGGACGACCTCGGCGGCGCGGGAGATGAGGACGTCGAGCGCGCCTCCCGAGTACCCGGCCAGCGCCCCCAGCCCCACGCCGATGAGGAGGTAGAGCAGCACCGCCACCACGCCGACCCCGAGGCTCGCGCGCGCCCCGTGGATGAGCCGGGACAGGACATCCCGCCCGGTCTCGTCGGTGCCCAGCGGGTGACGGGCGGAGGGTGGCGCCGGTAGCGACGGGAGCGACAGGTCGGTCCGGAAGGGGCCGAAGGGCACCGGGGGCGCCACCAGGAAGTCCCCCCGCTCCGGCCGCAGCTTCCGGCGCAGCGAGTCGAGATCCTCGGCGCGCAACCGGGCCGGCCTGGTCACCCCAGGCAGCAGGTACAGCTCGCCGTCCAGCCGCGCCGCCAGCGGGAGATCGCTCGCGAGCAGGTCGGCGCCCAGCGCCAGGAGCCCGAACCCCACCAGCAGCCCCAGTCCCCCACAGTGGAGCCGCCGCCTCCCGAAGCGCGCCCAGACCCCGGTGCTCATGCGCGCCTCAACCGCGGGTCGAGCAGCGAGTACGCGAGGTCCGAGAGCAGCACCCCGACCATGGTGAGGACCGCCGCCAGCGTGGTCACCGCCATCAGCGTGTTGTAGTCGCGCGTGGCGAGCGCCTGGAAGCCCAGCCGGCCCATCCCGGGCACGCCGAACACCTGCTCGACGACCACGCTGCCGCCCACCAGGTGCGGCAGGCTCAACCCCAGCAGCGTCACCAACGGCAGCAGGGCATTGCGCAGCGCGTGCCGGTACACCACCTGGCGCTCCGGCAGCCCCTTCGCCCGGGCGGTTCGCACGTAGTCCTGGGCCAGCGCCTCGACCATCCCCGCGCGCGTGTACCGGGTCAGCGACGCCAGCGACGCGTAGGCGAGGCAGACCACCGGCAGGACCAGGTGCCAGCCCAGGTCCAGGAGCCACGCCACCGCCCCCAGCCCCTCCGCGCCGGGGGAGTGCAGCCCCTGCATCGGGAAGAGGTCGAGGTACCGGCCGCCGCCGAAGAGCAGCAGCAGCATCACCGCCACCC
>CAZAIE010001535.1:0-1763 GCA_964485035.1 uncultured Myxococcaceae bacterium
GTCCGGGACCGGCTGCTCGCCTCGCCGCGGACCCGAGAGGCCTGGAGGATGCCGCTCGCCCCCCACCCTGCCCTCGAGGCGCTGGCGCGCCGCTTCGCCGCCCGCTGCCTCACCAGCTGAGCCAGCCCGTCCCGCCCCAGGACGGAGCCGTTCCACGGCGACACGGCCGCCACACCACCCGTCTGCAGCTCGTCGGGAGAAGTGGTTGGCATGTGAGCCGCAACGGGGCGCCCCGAACCTCTCGCGGAGCACTCCATGAGCCGCACCGTCCGCCCCCTCGAACCCTCGATGCTGCGCCGCCTCTCCCGGTCTGCGGTGGTCCTGGCCCGGACCCCGAAGGTGACGGCCACGGGCCGCCAGCTCGCCGAGAAGGTCTGCGGCGCGCTGCAGGCCGAGCTGCGCACCTCGCTGCGCTGCCAGGCGTCGATCTGCGAGACCACCTCTCGCCCCCTGCGCCTGCCCGAGGGCCGCTGCTACCTCGTCTTCCAGCTCGGAGCGGACGGACGAACGGCGCTGCTGGAGCTGGAGACGGGCTTCGCAGCGGCGCTCGTGGATCGCCTCTCCGGCGGCGCCGGGGCCGCCTTCCCTCCCGAGCTGCCCAGCACCGCGGAGGTCGCCGCGCTCTCGTACCTCGCGCTCCACGCCGTGCGCGCCGCCCGCGAGGCGGACGGGGTGGAGGCAGACCTCTCGCCGCGCTTCGCCCAGGTCGCCCGGGACGCCGCCGAGGCGGGCGCGCTCATCTCCCGCGAGCGGGCCTGGGTCACGGTCTCGCTGGACCTGGCCGTGGGAGAGGCGCGCAGCTGCGGCCGCCTCCTCCTCCCCACGCCCAGCGCGGACCGCCTGGCGCGCCTGTGCAGCGGGGAGCCGGTGCGCGGGCCGTTGCCAGAGCAGGTTTCGCGCGCCGCCCTCACCGCGCACGTCTTCTGCGGGTGCGCCGGCCTGGAGGAGGCTGAGCTGCAGGGTCTCTGTCCCGGCGACGCCATCATCCTCAGCGGCCTCTCGCGCACCCCCGCGGGCCTCGCCGGCGACGCCACGCTGCAGTTCGAGAGTTTCCACCTGCACGGCGCCCTGACCGGCCGTGCCTTCACCCTCGCGTCGATCTCCGACGCGCTGCGCCCGGAGGCGCTCATGCAAGACGGCCCCACGCTGGTCTCCACCCTGCCCATCGACGTCCAGGTCGAGCTCGCCCGCATCAAGGTCCCGCTCTCGCAGCTGGACCAGATCAAGCCCGGCTCGGTCATCGACCTCGAGGCCTCGCTCTCCGACCCGGTCGTCCTCCGCGTGGGTGACCGCGCGGTGGCGAAGGCCGAGCTGGTCGACATCGACGGCGAGCTGGGCGCCCGCATCCTCGCCCTCCTCTCCTGAGCCCGCCATGCGCTTCTCCGACCTCCTCCCGGCCACTTCTGCTGCCCACGCCCCGGGCTCCGTTTCTGCGCGTGCGTTGCGCCGCTCGCTACTTCGCGCCGGGGCCGGGCTCGGCGGCCTGCTGCTCCTCCCGCTCCTCGCCGGCGGGGCCTCGGTCGGTCCCGGGCTGCGGATGCTCGCCGCGCTGGGAGCCGTCTGCGCCCTCGCCTGGGCCTCGCTCAGGCTGCTCGCCCGTCGCGGCGCGACTGCGGGCGTCGCCCCGGTGCGCGTGGTGGGGAAGGCCGCGCTCTCGCCCAAGGCCGCGGTCGCGGTCGTGGAGGCCGACGGCCAGCGCCTGGTGCTCGCCTACGGAGACGGGTTCGCGACCCTGCTCTCGACCACCCCCGCCTCCCCCGGAG
>CAZAIE010001536.1:0-658 GCA_964485035.1 uncultured Myxococcaceae bacterium
ACCAGCGACTCCTCGTCGCCCTGCGCCCGGCTCCCGGCCCCACCCTGGACTGGGTCCTGCGCCGCGGCGAGGCCCTGACCCTGCACTCCCTGGGCCTGGTCGACTCGCTCGCCGCCCTCTTCCAGGCGGTGCACGACGCGAAGCTCGGGTTCCGCGCCATCTCCCCCGCGATGTTCGCCGTCGCCCCCGACGGGTCGCTCACCCTCGAGGAGCCGGAGTCGCTGCGCACCGCCGCCACCCCGCCCAGCCGCAACGCCACGCCCTTCCACGCCCCGGAGGTGGTCGCCGGCGCCGAGGGCTCGGACCGCAGCGACCAGTACGGCCTGGGCGCGCTGGCCTACGCCATCCTCACCGGACGCGTGCCCGCCCACCGCAACGACTTCCCGCTGCCCCGCATCTTCCAGCCCAAGCTGCCCCACGGCGCCCTCTCCGCCCTGAACCGCGCGATGGCCTCCCGGCCGCCCGAGCGCTACGAGAGCTGCCGCGCCTTCGCCTCGGACCTGCGCGCCCGCACCACCCCGCGGGGCCAGAGCCCGGCCGCCCTGGACGTCGCCGCCGCCACCGAGCTGGGCCGCATCAAGGGCCAGTCGATGCCCACCAACCAGGACGCCTTCTACGTCGGCTACGACCCCGCCTCCCGCCGCGGCATCCTGCTGGT
>CAZAIE010001536.1:668-1761 GCA_964485035.1 uncultured Myxococcaceae bacterium
GCGTCTCCACCGCGGACGTGGGCTCGGGCGACCTCGCCTCCTCCATGGTCCGCGAGGCGGTGCGCCAGTCCTGGGAGGGCCCGGTCGGGGAGATCCTCCGGTCGCACAAGGGGCCGCTGCCCCAGGAGTGGGCCAAGACCGCGCTGGAGGCGATGCTCGAGGACGCCAACGCCCGCATCTACGCCTTCCTCAAGCAGCCCATCTTCGTCGGCTCGCTCGGCCCGGGGACGCACCCGCCCGGCTCCACCGCGGTGCTCTGCATCCTCGACGGGGACCGCCTCACGGTGGCCAACGTCGGCGACAGCCGCTTCTACCTGCTGCGCGACGGGCAGCTGGAGCAGATGACCGTGGACCAGGACCTGAAGACCGAGCTGCTCAAGGCCGGCCGCGACCCGATGAGTTCGGCCGACCCCGGCGCCCTGGGCGCGCTCACCCACAGCGTGGGCAGCTTCTTCTTCGACTCCGAGGGGAACATCATCACCCGGCCCCTCTCCCCGGACATCCAGGTGATGCACCTGCGCGCCGGCGACCGCATCCTCATCTGCAGCGACGGCGTGCCCGACTGCCTGGGCGACGACGACGCCATGGAAGTGATGGCGCGCGAGCTGGCCTCGGCGAACCCCTCCGCCGCCATCGCCCAGAGGCTGTGCAAGCTGGCCGACGAGGCGCTGGGGGCGGACAACATCACCGCGCTCGTGATGCTCGCGAGCTGACCTGACGACGAGGCGGCCGGATGGCACTGGAAACGGAACTCGGCGGCTACCTCATCGTCGAGAAGCTCGCCCTCGGCGGCATGGCCGAGGTCTACCGGGCCCGCGCCGCCGCGGGCACCGCCCGCTCCGCCGACGAGCCCAACGACGTGGTGCTCAAGCGCCTGCTGCCCCGCTTCCGCGCCGAAACCGCGTTCATCAACCTCTTCGTCCAGGAGGGCAAGCTCTGCGTCCGCCTGAAGCACCCGAACGTGGTGCGCACGTTCAAGGTCTTCAAGAAGGGCATGGACTACTTCATGGTCCAGGAGCTGGTGGAGGGCCGCAGCCTCGCGCTGGTGCAGGAGCGGGCCCGCGGCCGCGCCCTGCCGGTCTCGGTGGCCGGG
>CAZAIE010001537.1:0-1758 GCA_964485035.1 uncultured Myxococcaceae bacterium
CAGCCGGTGGCCGTCGAAGAGGAGCAGCAGCCGCAGCCCGCGGTGGCGCAGCCCGACGCCTCGACCGAGGAGGCTGCTCCCGACGCGGCTCTCGCGGAACCGGAGCCCGACGCGGGCGCGCCGCCGCCGTCGTCTCCCGACGCGGGTGCACCATCGGCTCCGGACGCAGGGGCGCCGGTGCTCCAGGGCGTGGGGGTCATCGTCGTCCCCGGCCGCGAGCGGGTGCTCATCGACGGCAAGCCCTGCAAGGCGCCCTGCGCGGTGAAGGTGCGGGCGGGGGAGCACGTGGTGCAGTTCCCCGGGAAGGGGAAGCGCAAGGTCGAGCACAAGGTCCTGGTGCAGCCGGGCGCGAAGGAGACGGTGCGCCGCTGACTGTCCTGCCCCCGTGCCAGGATTTCCACGGGCGTCCTGGATTTCTGCGCTACAACCTCCGGCGGCGGGGATGGAGGTCATCTTGTCCGACGTGAAGCAGGCCACGCCTGCCCGGGCGTTGCTCTTCGTGGTCGCGGCGTATGCCGCTGCGCTGGGCGTGGCGTGGACGGTGGCGCTCGCGCTGCCGCAGCTCCACCCGCTGTACCGCGTGCTGGTCGCCGACCTGGCCGCGACGGCGGTGGTCTTCGCCTTCAGCGTGGCCTTCGACAACTCGAGCTTCTACGACCCCTACTGGAGCGTCGCGCCCCTGGTCATCGCCCCTTTCCTGGTGGGCGTGGGGACCGGCTGGCACGGCGGGCGCGAGCTGCTGGTCACCGCGCTGGTCTGGCTCTGGGGGCTGCGGCTGACCTGGAACTGGCTGCAGGGCTGGCAGGGGCTGCGCCACGAGGACTGGCGCTACGCCGACTTCCGCTCGCGGGGCAAGCCGGTCTACTGGGCAGTGAGCCTCACCGGCTTCCACCTGATGCCGACGCTGATGGTCTTCCTCGGCTGCTTCGGGCTCTACCCGGCGCTGGTCGAGCCCACGCACGCGCTGGGCTGGCTCGACCTGCTGGGAGTGGTGGTGACCTTCGGGGCCGTCCTCATCGAGACCGTGGCCGACCTGCAGCTGCACGAGTTCGCGAAGGTGAAGCAGCCCGGCGAGATCATGGCGCGCGGGCTGTGGGCCTTCTCGCGCCACCCCAACTACTTCGGGGAGGTGGGCTTCTGGTGGGGCATCTGGCTGCTGGGCGTGGCCGCCAACCCCTCGATGGCTCTCTGGACCCTGGCCGGGCCGGTCGCCATGACCTTCCTCTTCCTGGTGGTGAGCATCCCGCTCATCGACAAGCGATCGATGGCCCGCAGGCCCGGCTACGCCGAGCACATGCGGCGGGTCTCGAGGCTGGTTCCGTGGTTCCCCAAGGCCGCCCTGCCCCCGGGAAAGGGGTAGATCGCATCGGCGGCGTCCACTAGCATTCGCAGGCTTCCGCCCGGTTCGGGCGCTTCTTCGAGGAGACGCATGGCGACGCTGATCAAGAACATCGGTTACATCGCGACCATGGACGACGCCGACCGCGAGATCCGCGACGGCTGGATCCTGGTCGACGGCCCCGCGATCGTCTCGCTGGGCAGCGGCGAGCCGCCGAAGGACGCGAAGATCACCGAGGTGATCGACGCGCACGGTGGCCTGGCCATCCCCGGGATGGTCAACACCCACCACCACCTGTACCAGACGTTCCAGAAGAACCTGCCCCGCGTCCAGGACGCGAAGCTCTTCGACTGGCTCCTGGGGCTCTACGAGGTGTGGCGCGAGCTGACCTGCGAGGACGTCCGCGTCAGCGCCCAGCT
>CAZAIE010001538.1:0-1756 GCA_964485035.1 uncultured Myxococcaceae bacterium
CGCAGGTGTCGTCCTGCGCGCGGCAGTGTAGCGGGCGGGTCGGACATTGATGCGGACCGGGCGGTGCGGCGGTGCGGCGGGTGCGGCGGCGCGGTGCCAGACTCGGCGGCGTGCCAGACTCGGCGGCGGCTGCCCTACGCGCCGGCGCGGTGCCAGGCTCGCGGTGGGATCTCAGAGTCCCAGCCTCTCGACGACGGCGCGTGTGGCGCGAGGCTGGTTGGTGATGAGCGCGTCCACGCCGGCGGCGCAGCAGCGCTCCACGTCGGAGGCGTCGTCCACGGTCCAAGCCGCCACGGCGAAGCCCTGCCGGTGCCACTCCCCCACGCTCGCAGCGGTGCAGAGCGGATGGGCGACGTGCAGCGCGGCGAGCCCGAGCGCCCGCGCGGCGAGCACCCGGGGAGGGAGGAACTGGGAGGGCTCGACGAGCATCGCCGTCGGGTGCCGGAAGCAGAGCCCGCGTGCCTGAAAGACGGCCGGAAGATCGAACGCCGAGACCACGAACTCCTGGCCAGCCTCGCTGCGGGAGAGCTCCCGGGCGACGCTCCAGACCAGCGTCCGGTCCCACGCCGCCCGTCCCTTGATCTCCACGTTGCAGACCGTGCCGCGCGGCAGGACCGCGAGGACCTCTGCGAGCGTGGGGATGCGTTCCCCCTCGAACCGCTCCTCGAAGCGCGCGCCCACGTCCAGCCGGCGCAGCGTCGAGAGCGGCGTCCGCGCGACCTCCAGGTGCTCGCCCGCGAGCCGGTCGAGCCACTCGTCGTGGCAGACCACGAGCTCCCCGGAGCCACAGCGCATCACGTCCAGCTCGACCCCGTCGGCGCCCTGGCGCTGCGCCTCGCGGAAGGCGGTGAGGGTGTTCTCGGGCGCGTCGGCCGAGGCCCCGCGGTGCCCGAGCACGAGCGGGCGCCGGCCAGGGGGCCGCGAGCGCGGATAGGGTCTCGTGAGCCGGGCGAGCATGCGCGCGGCATGCTACGATTCGCGCCCTCCTTCAGCAATCGGACGAGCGATGCCCAGCTTCGACCTCACCCCCGCCGAGATCGCTCTCATCGCCTTCGCCCTGGTGCTGGTGGTCGCCCCCAGCCGGCTCTCCTGGCTGGGCAACGCGCTCGGCCGCCTGGTCAAGGGCCCGCCGCGCGGGTAGCCGCCGCGCCAGCAGCGCCTTCGCCATCTCCTGGACCGAGGCGTGCAGCGCTGTGTCCGCCGCCGCCGCCCGCAGGTCGCCCACCGACAGCGCGGGGAGGATCTTCAGGCTCACGTCGGGAGGGGTGTACGGGTTCAGCGCCAGGGCGACGCGCACCCGCAGCCGCGCGCACCAGCGCTGCGAGCGCCACAGCTCCAGGAGCACCGCCGCCCGGGCCGGCCGGCGCGAGGCGATGCGCAGCACGATGTCCTCGGTGAGCCTGGGGTTCTGCAGCACCTCGCGGACCACCCGCGGGTCGGGCTCGAGGGCGAAGCGGGCCAGCCGGTCACCGTCCACCTTCCGCGCGAGCATCTTCTTGTGCCCCAGCGTGAGGTGGCCGATCACCGGGTCCGGCGCGGCGGCGGCCGCAGGGTCGAGCTCCCGCGCCGGGGCGTCGCGGACGAAGAGCCCCGCGACCTGCGGCAGCCCGTGCTCCGTCGCGGCGTCGTAGATCCGCCCGCGCTGCGCCTCGTCCAGCGCCGACTCGGGCGCGAACTGGAGCGCGCGGGTGAGCACCATCAGCGCGTGGGCGCCGCGGGGAGAGCGGTGTCCCTGGGCCACGAGCCGGGCCAGGGC
>CAZAIE010001539.1:0-1753 GCA_964485035.1 uncultured Myxococcaceae bacterium
CCCCGCCACCGACGCGCGCCACTCCGAGATCCGCGTCGCCGTCCTGGCCGTAGACCGAGTTCAGGGCCACCAGCACGTCCACCGCCTTGAGGTCGTAGCTCGCCTCGAGCTTCTTCAGGTCGGCGTCCACCTTCACCGAGAACAGGTCGGGGGAGGCGGCGACGCGGATCTCGGAGTGGCGCGCGTCGGTGGCGGGGAAGAGGTCCACCGCGACGGCCTCGAGCACCGCGCCCTTGGAGGAGAGGACCTTCTCGCCCAGCTTCTGGATCTCCCAGGCGAGCTTGCCCTCGAGGCGGGTGGGGAAGCCCTCGGGGAGCTGCTCCCCGGCTGCGGTGGCGAAGGCCTCGACCGCCTTCTTTCCGTCCAGGAGGTTCGCCTGGACCTTGATGAAGTCGGCCTTGAGGGACACGTTGGCCGGGTTCATCTCCTGCTGCTTGCCGACCAGCACCGCGCACTCGAACTCGTTCTCGACGAAGCTCTGCACCTTCACGCAGACGGGGACGGCCTCGTGGGTGCTCTTGCACTTGGCGTCGACCTGGGCGTCCCGGGTGCAGACGTCGGTCGCGTCGAGGCAGAAGGTCGCGGTGGTCTCGTTGGAGAGCGCCGCGTTGAGGCGTGCGCTGGTGAAGAGGTGCTCCTTGAGCCACTTCGCGCCGTCGTTCGCCGGGGTGGCGGTGTCCACGGCCTCGGTGGTGCAGGTGGTCTTGCCCGGCTCGGTGCCCGTGGCCGGCGTGGTCACGCAGGTCTCGTTGAGGGCCTTCATCGACTCGCTGCTGCCGACGAAGGTGGTGGCCTTGGCGAAGCCGTCGGCGAGCGCCTCGGTGTTCTGGCCGATGGTGACCGCCGCCTTCGAGGAGTCGATCTTCAGGGGTTCGGGATCACCACCGGGGCAGCCGGCGAGGCCTACCGCAACGAGACCAGTCAGCGTGACGCGCTTCAGTCCGTGGATCATGGTTTCTCCTTTTCAACGACAGGGTGCACGGCCCAAGAGCAAGCTCCGGGCCGAGCACCACGTCTCGTGAAATCAACAGGTTGGCCGATGGCTGTGCCAGGAACGTCGTCTGGGCCCTGACAGCGGTGTCCGGAGAATGGGTGCCATTGCCCAGTCGGCTACTCCGCGCTGCCCTGTTCCAGGCGTCGGATCGCGATCTGCAGGAGGCGGGCGGTGCGCGGGTCGCTCCCTTGGGCCGCCTCGCGGAGGGCGGGGAGCGCGCGGGGGTCGCCGATCTCCGCCAGGGCCTGGGCGGCGGCGACGCGGACGGCCTCGTCCGGCAGCAACTCGATGCAGGTCTGCATGGCGTCGGGGCCACCTGCGGCAGACAAGAGCACCAGCGCACGCTGCCGGTCCTTGAGCTCCCCTCCGGTGGCCCGCGCCTGGACCGCGAGCGCGGCGACGTCGTAGATGGGCCGCATCGCCTTGAGCGCGGCCCGGGCGGCCACCTGGACCTCCACCGCCTCGAGCGGCGAGGTGGCCAGCGCGATCAGCCGGTCCACCGCGGCCTGCTCCCGGCGCTCGCCCATCACCGCCGCGGCCTGCGCCTTGACGCGGTAGTTGGGGTGGTCGAGCGCCTGGAACAGCAGCACCGTCACCGTGGCCGTGTCGAGCGTCTGCAGGAGCGACGAGGCCTGGACGCGCACCTGGTCGTCGGGGTCGCCCAGCAGGTCGGTGAGCAGGGCACCGGCGGCCGGGTCCCGGATCTGCGCAGCGAGCTCCACCAGGACCTGGCGCACCCGCGGCGAGCCGCGCTCGCGG
>CAZAIE010001540.1:0-1747 GCA_964485035.1 uncultured Myxococcaceae bacterium
TCGGCGCCCTGCTGCGCCAGCTTCAGGCCATGCGCGACGGCGATGGCAGGGTCGCCCGACTGGGCATACAGCGCGACCAGCTCGTCGGCCCACTCCGCGAGCGTCTCGGGGGTGACCCCTGCCCCGCGCCCCGAGGCCAGCGCCGCTTCGTAGGCCTCCAGCGCGGGCTTGTACTCGCCCAGGTCCCGCAGGCAGCGCGCCTGGCCGAGGTGGGCGTCCGAGAGCTTGGGGTTGCGCCGGGTAGCCTGGCGGAAGTGGCCGAGCGCCTCCTGCAGGGCCTCGGGCTTGCCGTGCGCGGCGTCGAGCCCCGCCTGCCCCAGCGCCGTCCACGCGTCGGCGACCGACGGCGAGGCCGGGTGCTCCTTGATCACCCGCTGCCAGGCCGCCCGCGCCTCGGGCGTCTTCCCCGCGGCTTCGAGGGCATACCCGAGGCTCAGCAGGACCTCGTCGGCCTTCACCCCTTGCGTCGGCCTGTCGAGCAGTGACTGGTAGAGCTCGGCGGCCCGTTGCGCGGAGCCCGGCTCCCCGGACTCGAGCGCGGCGTCGGCCTGCTGCAGCGAGGCCGCCGGTGCGGGCGTGTCTCGGGCCGCGGCCGGGGCTGCAGCGTGGGCGGGGAGGGCCAGGGTGGCGACGAGCGCCAGGACCAACGTTCGGAGAGTCATCGTGGGCCTCCACCACCGGTGCGGGAGGGCAAGCCTACCGCCCCGGGCGCTGCGGGAGCCAGCACGGTTCCGGTCCTTGAGCGTCCCCCCTCGTTCTGCTACCAGCAACCCGTGCGCATCCTCCTCTCGAACGACGACGGCATCCACGCCGAAGGACTGCAGGCCCTCCACGACGCCCTCTCCTCCATCGCCGAGGTGTGGGTCGTCGCGCCGGACCGCGAGCAGTCCGCGGCCTCCCACGCGATCACCCTGTCCCGGCCGCTGCGCATCCGCGAGCGCAAGCCCCGCTGGTTCGAGGTGGACGGCACCCCCACCGACTGCGTCTACGTGGGGCTCAACCACGTGCTCAAGGCCTCGCCGCCGGACCTGGTGTGCTCGGGCATCAACGACGGCCCGAACGTGGGCAACGACGTGCACTACTCGGGGACGGTGGCCGCCGCGGTCGAGGCCGCGATGATCGGCGTGCCGGGGATCGCCCTCTCCTACGCGGGCCGCGACCGCCAGTTCGCCCGCGCCGCGGCCTTCGCCCCCGCGCTGGTCTCGGCCTTCTCCCGCCACGGCCTGCCGCGCCACGGCGTGCTCAACGTGAACTTCCCGCAGGACCCGCAACCGCGCTTCGCCGTCACCTCGCTGGGCCGGCGCCACTACGGGGCGGTGGTCCACGAGAAGTCCGACCCGCGCGGGAAGAGCTACTTCTGGGTAGGCGGCGCGGACGTGCACTACGACGACATCCCCGGCTCGGACTGCAACGCGGTGTTCCGCGAGGGGCTCATCTCGGTCACCCCGCTGAGCATCGACGTCACCGACCACTCGCTCCTCGACGCCCTGCGCGGCTGGGAGATCCCGGGGTACACGCCCCGTGCGTAGGGCCGTCGCCGTGCTCTGCCTGGCGCTCGCCGCCGGGTGCATCTCCTCGCGGCCGCCCCCGCGCAAGGCGCCGGTGGACTTCAAGCCGCACGTCGAGCCCGAGCTCTCGGGCGTGACGCACGTGGTGAAGCCCGGCGAGACGCTCTGGCGCATCGCGAAGGCGTACCAGGTCACGGTCGAGGACCTGATGGTCGCGAACCAGGTGGCCGACGGGAAGC
>CAZAIE010001541.1:0-1746 GCA_964485035.1 uncultured Myxococcaceae bacterium
GTACATGGGCCCGGAGGCGCAGAAGTCCCAGGCCGCCGAACCGCTGGACGGCCCGACCCTGCAGACCTTCGCGGCCAAGGCCAGGGAAAAGCACGTCTTCCTGGTCGTCCCCTTCCTCGAGACCGGCGCTCCCGAGGGCCGGCTCTACAACACCTCGGTCCTCTTCGGCTCGAACGGCGACCGGCTGGCCATCTACCGCAAGATCCACCTCTTCGACGCGGACCTGCCGGACGGCGCGAGCTACCGCGAGTCGGAGACCATCGCGCCGGGCGCCGAGGTGGTGGTGGTGGAGACCCCTCTGGCCCGGGTCGGGATGGCCATCTGCTACGACCTGCGCTTCCCCGAGCTCTTCCGCGCCCAGGCCGACAAGGGCGCAGAACTGCTGTGCATTCCCTCGGCCTTCACCGCCCACACCGGGAAGGACCATTGGGAGGTCCTGCTGCGGGCCCGGGCCATCGAGAACACCTGCTTCGTGGTCGCCCCGGCGCAGGTCGGCCAGCACAGCGAGCGGCGGGCAACCTGGGGCAATGCCCTCATCGCCGACCCCTGGGGCCGAGTCCTGGCTCGGGCCAGGGATGACGAGTCCATGGCGGTGGCCCTGGTCGACCCCAGGGTCCTGGCCCAGGTCCGCAAGGAAATCCCGTGCCTGCGGCACCGTAGGCTCTGAGTCCGCCCGCGTTGACACCCCGCGTCGCGCCCTGCTAGCGTCCGCACCAATTTTGTATTCCGGCGTATTCACTAAGGGATTGGGAGAGAGCCATGTGGGATCGTTTCAAGCGCGCTATGCGCTCGTTTGCGGGTTGGTTCGTGTCCTCCATCGAGGACCCTGAGCTCATCCTCGAGCAGAACATCCGCGACCTGAACGACCAGGTCCCGAAGATGAACGAATCCATCGCCATGGTCCGGGCGAACGTGACGCTCCTGGAGAAGGAGAACGCCAAGTACAAGACCGAGGTCGCCGAGCTCTCGGCCAAGGTCAAGGCCGCCATCTCGGCCAACCGCGACGACCTGGCCGCGCAGTACGCGACCCAGCTGCAGGTGGAGAAGAGCGCGCTCGCACGCAACGAGGCGCAGCTGCAGACCGCCCGCGCTGCCTACGAGAAGGCCCTCACCGTCAAGAAGGTCTTCCTGAAGGAGAAGGAGAAGAAGCAGACCGAGGCCATGCAGGCCATCCGCGACTCGCGCCGCGCCAAGTGGCAGGCCAAGGTCGCCGATGCGCTGGAGTCGTTCGAGGTCGCGGGCATCGACGCGACCCACGACGAGATGGTCCGGAAGATCGAGGAGCAGACGGCCATCAACGAGTCGCGCATGCAGATGGCGCTCGAGTCGGTGGACCACCAGAAGGTGTCCATCGAGGAGGACGCCGAGAAGATCCGCGCGGCGGAGCTGGTGAAGCAGTTCAAGCTCGAGATGGGGATGGCCGAGGCTGCTCCGGCAGTGGCCGCACCCGCGACGCAGCAGGCAGTGACCGACGTCGGCGCCGAGCCGCAGAAGACCATCGGCAAGAAGGTGGAGGTCAAGGGCTAGTCCAGCCCCCGGGTCATGTGGCGAGTCGGTCCAGGCGGCAAGCTCCTGTTCGTCGTCCTGGGACTGGCGATCCTCGCCTTCTCGGTCGACCGCTACGCGTTGGGGGGGCGCTTCCAGAAGCGTCTGGGAGTCGCCCGCCCCGCGCCCATCATCCTCACGGCCGGCGACTTCACGCCCGGCGCGGCAGCCCCGGCCAGCGACGTGGTCCGCGTGCCCACC
>CAZAIE010001542.1:0-1739 GCA_964485035.1 uncultured Myxococcaceae bacterium
GTGTGGGACTGCCGGCCGGGCCGCGGATCGTCCTCGGCGTGAAGTGGGCGCTCTGCCTCACTTGGAGTAGCCGATCACCCGATAGACCACCCGCCCCCAGAGCTCCCGGAGCGCGTCTGCGCTGGCGCTGAGGTTGCCTGCCCGCGGCGCGAGGCCCCGTGCCTTCCCGGTCGCGCGGTGATCGCAGGGGAAGGCGTCCGGCTCGAGCCCCAGGGCGCGGAAGCAGCCCAGCGCCCGTGGCAGGTGCGCGGCGCTGGTCACCACCACCAGCCGGGTCCAGCCGCGCTCGCGGGCGAGGCGCGCGCACTCCACGGCGTTCTCGCGCGTGTTGCGGCTGCGGGGCTCCTCGACCACCCGTGAGGCGTCGAGTCCCCACAGCTCCAGCTGGCGCGCCAGCACCGTCGCCTCGGGCACCGCGTCGGGGGCGGGGTCGAGCGTCCCGGCGGAGAGCACCACGTGCTCGGCCCAGCCGCTGCGCACCAGGTCGAAGCCCAGCAGCGCGCGCTCCCCGGCGCCGCTCAGCTCCACCTGCCCCGAGCGCTCGGTCGCCTGCGGGTCGATGATGCCGCCCAGGACGAGCACCGCGTCGTAGGTCACCCCCGGGCGGATGGTGGACTCGGCGCCTGCCTCGACCCAGCGCTGCAGCCCGTTGGCCACCGGGTCGGACGCGAAGAGGCAGAGGACGGCCCCCGCGGTCGCCACCAGCCCCAGGCTGCGCCGCGGCCGCTTGCGGAAGAGGAGCGCCAGCGCGAGCAGGCACAGCGCCCAGCTCAGCGGGCTGACCAGCCAGTCCAGCGTCTTGGAGAGCAGCAGGAACACTCAGCCCACCGCCTGGGCCGGCGCCTGCGGCCGGGCGAGGACGAAGCCTCCGAGGGACACGACGGCGAGCCCCGAGGCGACGAGGAACATGGTCTCGAAGGAGGTGTGCTCCGCCACCAGGCCCCAGACGATCGACCCGCCGCCGATGCCCAGGTCCATGGCGCTCGAGAACATGCTCATCGCCACGCCGCGGCGGGGCAGCGGAGCGCGGTCCACCACCAGCGCGAGCAGCGTCGGCTGCACCGCGGCGAAGGCCAGGCCGTAGAGCACCGCGGCGCCCAGGAACATGGGCACGCCCTCGGCGAAGGCCAGCAGCGCCAGCCCGGCCGCGCCCAGGACGAACCCGGGGACGATGACGAAGGCCCGCCCGCGCCGGTCCGAGAGGGCGCCAGTGAAGCCGCGCGCGAGGATCAGCGTGGCCGCGTAGACGGTGAAGAAGAGGCCCGGGTTCTCCATCCCGTGCCGGGGCGCGTAGAGCGCGAGGAAGGAGATGATGGCCCCGTAGGTCATGGAGAAGCCGCACAGCACCAGCGAGGGCGAGACCGCGGTGGGCTCGATGAAGGCCGCGAGCCCCGGCGCCGCCGGGGGCCGCTCGCGCCTGAGGGGCAGCCGGACCCGCGAGGCCGCCACCAGCGCGAACACCCCGATGAGCCCGGAGAGCGCGAAGAGCCAGGGGAAGCCCAGGCGCTTCATCACCAGGACGCCCAGCGCCGGCCCCGCGGCCATGGCCAGGTTCCCGAACATGCCGAAGTAGCCCATCGCCTCGCCGCGGCGGCGGGCCGGGACCAGGTCGGCGACGCCGGTGAAGATGCCCGTGCCGGCCACGGCCCAAGACGCGCCGTGGAGGAGCCGCACTGCCAGGAGAGCCTCGGGGGAGTGGGCCAGGAGGTGGAGCAGTCCGCTGCCGACCAGCATCGCGC
>CAZAIE010001543.1:0-1732 GCA_964485035.1 uncultured Myxococcaceae bacterium
AGGCGCGCCACGACGCTCGGCTACACTGTCAGGTATCGGCGCGCAGCTGAAGCGCAAAGACGTTAGGCCTAGCGGCCGAGGGGGCGAATCGTGCCAGCTACCGATTCCAAAGGTAGATACATTCTCAGCAGTGTCGAGGACGCTGAGTTGGCGCTTGAGGTCGTTCCCGCACACCTGCGCGACGGGCTTGTGTACCAAGAGTATTGCCTCATGCGGCTTGCGGCGGAGGGGCGCACCATGCCGCGTTGGGACATGCCGTTCGGTGACGCGCACTGGTGGCGGTTCGTGTACGCCACGCCTGAGTTCCTCATCGGCCAGCTGCTGGTGTGGGCGCTGGCGCTATTCCGCATGTGGTACGCAGGTTGGGTGTTTCCTGGTATCGGCCTCTTTGGACGCTGGTTCTTCATGCTACTCCTCGTAGCTCTGGCGGTTGCCAGTGGGGTCGACACGTTCGGGCCCAAAGGGAAGGCGGCACGCCTGATTCGCCGGGCGTCCAAAGTCGATCCAGACACTCGTAAGGGGATGCTGGAAAAGGCCCTGCGCCTGGAGCTTCGCAGGCCTGACTTCAAGTTTGAATCGCAACACTTGCGCTGATTAGGGCGCTCACGTCTACCCGGCTTGTACATAGCATTCCTCCGGTGTCCGGAAGCCCAGTCGCTTCCTTGGTCTGGTGTTGAGCTTGCGCGCGATCGCGTCGAGATCCGCTTGCTCGATCCGCGCCATGCTCGTCCGCTTCGGCAGGTACTGCCGGATCAGTCCGTTGGTGTTCTCGTTCGTGCCGCGCTCCCAGGAGTGGTGTGGGGTGGCGAAGTAGAACTCGACGCCGGTCGCCTCCTCGATCTGCTTGTAGGAGTGGAACTCCGTGCCGTTGTCCGCTGTGATCGTGAGGTAGCGTCCGGGCTGCCGCTCGATGAGCTCGACGGTCTTTGCCACCGCATCGGCGGCGCAATGCCGGTGAAGCTTGCCCATCTGCAGATAGCCGGTCTTGCGCTCGACCACCGTGAGCGCGGAGTGGCGTCCGTGGTCGTCTCCCATGATCGAGTCGATCTCCCAGTGGCCTGCCACCTGGCGGGTCTCGACCTCCGGTGGCCGCTCGGAGATGTAGCGTTTACCAGGCAATCTTCCGCGTGATTCGTGGCTCCGGTAGCGCTTGCGGCGCTTCTTGGCGGCCTGGCGCAGGTGCGTCCAGAGCTCACCGCCTTTCGCCTTGTCGCGGAACACCCGCAGGTAGATCGTCTCGTGGCTAATGCTCATGATCCCGTGGAGCTTCAGCCACCCCGAGACCTGCTCGGGTGACCAGTCAAGCGAGATGAGATGCTCGACCAAGACCCACTCATCGGTACTGAAGTGGGTGTTGCGCCGGCTCCTTCGGCGCCGCGCGACAGTGTAGGAATGGGCGACGCCCGGGTCGTAGCGACCGGAGGGCCTACGGTTGCGCGAGAGCTCACGGGAGACCGTCGAGGGCGCACGCCCGAGCTCGCGCGCGATCGCCCTGATCGAGAGTCGCTGCTTCTTCAGCGCCCACATGGCGTATCGTTCTTCCAGGGTGATCTGGGCGCTCATCGGTTCCCTTCTTCTTGGCGGGAGAGAGGAACCATCAGTGTCCCAGACCGCCCCACCCTCAGAGGGCGAGGGTGTTGCGTTTAGTATCTGAATCCGCGACATCTAACAAGCGCTTCCAGCCGACGCCGCACGTCTTCGGCTAGCATGGAAGTCAGCGATGCGCGGCTGA
>CAZAIE010001544.1:0-1732 GCA_964485035.1 uncultured Myxococcaceae bacterium
CCATGAAGAAGGCGTACGAGGCCGGCTGGGCGGGCGGCTTCATGAAGACCAGCTTCGACAACGTCCCCATCCACATCCCGGCGGACTACTTCATCGCCTTCGACCAGCAGACCTGGGGCAACTGCGACAACGTCTCCGGCCACCCCATGGACCGGGTCTGCCGCGAGATCGGCCAGCTGATCAAGGAGTTCCCCGACCGCCTCACCGCCGCGTCCACCGGCGGCCCGGTCACCGGCAACGACGAGCACGACAAGAAGGGCTGGCAGAGCAACACCAAGAAGCTCGAGAACGCCGGCGCGATGGCCATCGAGTACTCGCTCTCCTGCCCGCAGGGCGGCGACGGCACCGAGGGCGACATCGTCTCCCAGAACGCCAAGCTCACCGCGAAGATCATCGACTGGGTGCTGGAGGCCTCGAACACCACCACCCCGAAGCTCTTCAAGCTCACCGCCGCGGTCACCTCCATCGCGGTGATCATCAAGGCCATCAAGGAAGTGCTGGCCAAGCACCCCACCAAGAAGGCGGGCGTGACCCTGGCCAACACCTTCCCCACCCTGGGCTTCCGCAACTGGAACAAGCGCGGCAAGTGGGACGAGGCGATCATCTACGGCATGAGCGGCGGCGGGGTCCTCCCCATCAGCTACCTCACGCTGGCCTCGGTGGGGAACCTGGGGGTGTTCGTCTCCGGCAACGGCGGCGTGATGGACTACAAGCAGGCCGCGGACTTCCTGGCCCTCGGCTGCGGCAACGTCCAGATGTGCACCGCGCCCATGAAGTACGGCTACGGCTACCACGACGAGCTGGCGAGCGGCCTCTCGCACCTGATGGCCGACCGCGGCTTCAAGTCGGTGAAGGAGCTCATCGGCTGCGCGCTGCCTCACCCGGTGACCGGCTTCATGGAGCTCACCCCCAAGAAGCGCATCTCCAGCGTGGTGAAGGAGCTGTGCCAGAGCTGCGGCAACTGCACCCGCTGCTCCTACGGCGCCATCACCCTCGACTCGGAGAAGCACCCGACGTTCAACGCCGAGCTGTGCGTGGGCTGCAGCATCTGCACCCAGAAGTGCTTCGCCGGCGCGCTCAAGATGCGCGAGCGCACCGCCGAGGAGCACGCGATGCTGAAGGAGGCGTGAGCCCCGGGTGAGACTTCGGCCCGGAGGGAAGCGCAGCGCCGGGCGAAGTCGAACCCCAAGAGTCCGGGCCTGGCCCGACTGCTGTTTCCGAGGTCCCCGCCCCACGGCGGGGACCTCGCTTTGTCCACGCGCCCCGGGCATCATGGAAGGCGTGCGCGGGGAGAGGAGGCATCGATGGCCGACTGCGAGCTGATCGACAAGTGTCCGTTCTTCAACGACCGGATGGCGGACATGCCGAGCATGGCCAACCTGTACAAGACCCGGTACTGCAAGGGGAACTTCGAGGGCTGCGCCCGGTTCATGGTGGTGAAGTCGCTGGGCCGCGAGCACATGCCGCCCGACCTCTTTCCCAACCAGGCCGACCGCGCGCAACAGATGATCGCGGCGAAGAAGAAGTAGGCGGGATTAGGATCCCGCTCGAGGGATCATGAATCCGCTGTCGCTCACCACCCGACGTCTGAAGCGACGCCTCCTCGGGCTGCGCGGCCTGCTCGACCTGCAGGCACGCAACCGGGTGGAGCGCCGCGCCGACTTCGCCCACGCGCCGCGCCCGGTGCTGCTGCTGCACGGCTTCTTCGACACCCGCCGCACCCTGCGGGTAC
>CAZAIE010001545.1:0-1725 GCA_964485035.1 uncultured Myxococcaceae bacterium
GCGGCGACGTCGCCGCAGGCCTCGCAGCCGTTGGTGCCGTTGCCGTCGCGGTTGGCGAAGCCTCCGAGGCAGGCGGGGTTGCAGGCCAGCGGGGCCGGGCTGGTGTTGTCGAGGCAGGAGGTGGAAGAGGCGTGAGTGGTGGCGCAGGGGAGGCAGGTGGTGCCGCATGCCGCCTCGGTCTCGCAGGCGGTCTCGCACCCGTCGGCCATGTTCGCGTTCGCGTCCCGGTAGCCCGCCGCGCAGGTGTAGCCGCAGGCCGTGGTTGCGGGCGCGGCGTTGCCCGAGCACGAGGTGGCGCTGGCGTTGGCGCGGGCCGGGCAGGGCTGGCAGTCGCTGCCGCAGGCGGTGGTCGAGTTGCAGGTCGTCTCACACCCGTCGTTCCCGAGGCCGTTGGTGTCGAGGAAGCCCGCGAGGCAGGCGTAGGTGCAGGCGCTGGCGCCGGGGACGCCGTTCCCGCTGCAGCCCAGCGTGGCGTGGGCCTTCGCCGTGCAAGAGAGGCAGTCGCTCCCGCACGCGGCGGGGACGTTGCAGGTCGTCTCGCAGCCGTCGCCCGAGAGGCCGTTGGTGTCCTTGAAGCCGGCCTGGCAGGCGTAGCCGCACGCGCTCGCGGAAGGGGCGGTGTTACCCGAGCAGGTCGCGTCGGCGTGCGCCGGAACTGCGCAGGAGACACAGTCGGTCCCGCAGGCGGCGGGGGCGCTGCAGGTCGTCTCACAGCCGTCGTTGGGGAGGCCGTTGGTGTCCTTGAAGCCCGCCTGGCAGGTGTAGCCGCAGGCGGTCGCCGCAGGCGCACCGTGGCCGGCGCAGGTCCTAGTCGCGTGGGCCCGGCTGGGGCAGTCCTGGCAGTCGGAGCCGCAGGCGAAGGCCTTGTCGCACGTGCAGCAGTGGGCCTCGGTCCCCAGCGCGTCGCAGTTGGACGGCGAGTCGGAGCAGAACGACGGTGTCGAGCCGCAGTCCACGGTCGTCGAGCCGCTGCCGCACGTGAGCGCCTGCCGGAGGACCCCCAGCGGGGTGGGCTCCTGGAGGCGCTCGCAGGCACAGAGCAGGACCAACGAAAAGATCAGGGTCTGACGCATGGAGCCTCCCGGAGGCGCGAGTCTACTTGCTCCCGCCCGGGGCGTCCCGGATGGAGGAAGGGAAAAGGAGGAAATGCACGAAACAGTCCGTGTCGCGCGGAAGGGACGCCCTGGATGGGGAGCGCCCGTTCCGGTGCGGGAACGACGCGCGCAGACTGGAGTTGCTCCGCCTTCGCTGTTGTCGCAGGAGCAGGCGGAGGATAAAGTGCGCGCTTTTCCACTCACGGGGGGATGACAAACGCATGTTCGTCGCGGTCGCCAGGATCACGCTGTCCATCCCCGAGGCGGGGTCGCTGAAGAGCAAGCGCCACGTGGTGCACAAGGTCCTCGACAAGGTGAAGGCGCGGTTCAACGTCTCGGCGGCCGAGGTCGCGGACCTCGACCTCTGGCAGCGCGCCACCCTGGGGATCGCCGCGGTGGCCAACGAGCACACCTTCGCCCAGGAGAGCGTGAGCAAGGTGGTGAAGTTCATCGAGGAGCTGTACGTGGCCCCGGTGATGTCCTGGACCAGCGAGGTCATCCCGCTCGGCGGGGACCTCTACGGCGAGGACGGCCTGCCGGCGCTCGACTCTCCCTCCTCGGTGCGCACGCTGGCCGACGCCGAGCGGGAGGCGGAGCTGGCGACCCACGCCTCGCGCAGGTCGGGGGAGAC
>CAZAIE010001546.1:0-1724 GCA_964485035.1 uncultured Myxococcaceae bacterium
ATGCAGCGGCGACCGAGCGCGACCGCGAGGGCTGGTCGCGCGAGTCCTCGGCAATCAGCCGGTGGGAGCAGCAGCGCGACCTCCCGGGGCTTCGGGCCTACCTCGCCGACCCGACCCGGCTCCTGCGCGACCGGTTCCGGGCGGCGGAGGTGCTCGCGCGCCTTGGTGACGCCTCGGGCCTCGTGCTCTGGAAGTCGGCCGAGGGGCTGTCGTCGAAGCAGGCCACCGAGCGGCGCCGGCGCCTCGACGAGCTCCTGGACCGGGCCAAGGGCGCAGCGGCCGAGGAGGCGCGAAGGCTTCTCGAGCAGGTGTGGAAGGACGTCCCGGCGCGATAGACCCTGCTCATCCAGAAGACCGCCGTCCCTGGAAGGGTCGTTGTTGTTGGTCGCCACTAGGGTCGGGAGCCGGGTCGAGCGGCCTGCGAAGAGCGGTCCTGGCCAAGGCCCTCGGCGCGGCGAGCCTCCAGGCAAAGCTCGCGAACGACCAGCTCCCCAGGGACCTTGTTCCAGGCGTTTCGACCGGGATAATCCGGTCATTTCGAGAGGTTGCCTCGGGAGGGACGCAACATCGGGATGGGGGGCGGCGACAATCCCCACGTCTTCCACCCCGAGGGTCCCATGCGCGTCCACCGCCACCGCCCGACCGTCTCCCAGCCTGCTTCTTCCCGTCCTCGGGCCTCTGCCCCGAAGGCCTCGGGTGCGCCGGCTGCGTCGGCCGACGTCTTCGAGGCGCCGGCTCCCGCGCCCCGGACGTCCGGCCCGACCCTGCGCGAGGGTGCGTCCGGCTCCGACGTGGTGCGGATGCAGCGGCTGCTGGCCCAGGCGGGTTTCGACCCGGGCAGCGCCGACGGGGACTTCGGCCCGCGCACGGCCGCCGCGCTGGTCGCCTTCCAGGAGGATGCCGGGCTCGACGCCGACGGCATCTGTGGACCCATGACCTGGGGTGCGCTGCAGAACGGGGTGGTGGAGATTCCGGAAGTGGTGGAGACGCCCGAGGTCAGCGGCCCCGACGGCGAGCTGCGTGGCCGCATCCTGGCGCTGGCTCAGGCCGAGGTGGGGACCATGGAGGAGACCGGCAACAACGACGGTCCGGTGCTCAAGTACCCCAACGCCTTCGGGCGCGGCTCCGAGCCCTACTGCGCCGACTTCGTCTCCTGGGTCTCGACCCGGGCCGGCAGGCCGCTGGACTACGCGTACGTGCCCTACCTGCGCGACCACCTGGAGGAGACGGGCCGGTGGAAGGGCGCGTCGAACCCGCAGCCCGGCGACATCGTGATCTTCGACTTCGACGGCTCCGGCGACGGCGACCACGTGGGCTTCGTGAAGGCGGTGCTCGAGGACGGGACCATCGAAACCATCGAGGGCAACACCTCGCCTGACGACCGGCTGAGCGACTCGGCGACCCTGGAGTCCGGCGTGTGGAACCGCGTGCGCAGCATGAACGACATCCTTGGTTTCGGGACGCCCTGAGCGGTCCGCGCCCGGGCTGCACCTCTTCTTCCAAGGACCGCCAGTTCCTGGTGCTGGACGAGTGCCAGGGACTGCTGCTGCGGCTGGAGCGCTCGGCTGAGTAGTCCGTCCCGGCCTCGGGCTTTCGATTCGGCGGCTGGCCGGGTACGCGGACGAGAAAGGCGTTCGAGGAGAGGGAACACCCAACCCGGGTTACGTGGCCGCGAGCGCGGGGCGTGAAATCGAGGAGAGCACCGCGCGGCCACTCCGATTTTT
>CAZAIE010001547.1:0-1724 GCA_964485035.1 uncultured Myxococcaceae bacterium
GAGGTGGAGGCCACCAAGCTCGCGCTCGACGACGAGGCGGGTGAGGAGGAGACCACCACGACCACCGAGCCGGCCGGCATCCGCCTGCGACCCTCGACGGCTCCGGCCCGGCCCTCGGCGCAGCGGCTGGCCCAGCCGCGCGACCCGCCGCTGGTGAAGCCGCCTCCGCCGGTGCGCACCCCTGCTGGAGACGATGGCCCCGACACCCGCCCGCTGCCGGTCCGGCAGCAGGTCTCAAAGCCGCCTCCGCCGGTCCGCCGCTCGCAGTCGGTGCCGGTGCCCGCACCGATGCCGGGCCTGGAGGCCGCGGAGCTGGGCCAAGACGACGACCTCGACGTCCCCACCGTGAGCAACGCCGTGGCCCCGCGCCCGAACGGCCGCCGCCGCTCCGCCCCCGAGGTCCCCTCGGTGGTCTCCGAGCTGTCGGTGGGCAAGGTGCAGAAGGCCTCGAACCGCAGGTTCCTCATCGTGGTGCTCGCGGTGGTGGTGCTGGCGCTCATCGTGCTGGGCTGGGTCTTCACCGCCGGCTCGCGCCCCGTCGAACTCCCCGAGCAGCTCCGTGACGGCGTCGACCTGGGCAAGCAGCCCGTGGACCCGGCCGACAGCGACCCCAACGGCGAGCAGCCCACGAAGGCCGACCCGCCGCCCTCCGAGAGGAAGGCCGAGCCACCCGCCGCCGAGGGCGAGGGCGAGACGCTGCTCGTCGAGGGCCCCATCGGCACGCGCGTCGCCATCGGGGACCGTGGGCTGATGGAGGTCCCCTTCACCCTCGGCGACCTGAAGCCGGGCCGGTACCGGTGCACGTACATCCCGGTGCGCGGCAACGCGAAGAAGAAGTGCCGCGAGGTGGTCATCGAGGCGGGCAGGTCGGCGCAGATCACCGTGAAGTGAGCCCGGCCGCGATGCCCCGCCGCGTTCCCAGGCGCCGTCCGCCCGCTGCCCGAGACGCCCTCCCCGACGTGCGCGACGGCCTGACGAGGCTGGAGCGCGCGATCCTCTTCGTGCTGGCCGACCCCAACGGGCGCTCGCTGCCCACCGCGACCCTCTACGGCCGCGTCCTCGACCACGTGGACGTGAGCCAGGCCGAGTTCCAGGAGGCACTCGGGCGGCTGGCGAGGCAGCGGCGATGACGCGCGGGCTGCCGCTCGCCCTGCTGGCAGCCCTCAGCGGCTGTGCCGGGCTGAACCTACGGATGGACTCCTGGGCGCTTGCCCACAAGGCCGCGACGGTGGCCGAGCAGCCGCGCCGCGCGCGGGCGCCGCTGCCCTTCCGCGACGAGCGCGAGCTGGAGCGCCTCACCCGACCAGCGGGGCTTCCGGAGGTGGCGGTCACCCCGCTCGCCAGACACCGCCTGGACGACCCGCGGCTGGTCCAGGAGCAGCTCCACTTCCCGAGCGTCCTCGCCCTGCGGCACGAGGCGGGACCGGCGTCGGCCTACCTCTACCGGCACGGCCGGCTCGGGGCGCGGCCGCTGGTCGTGTGGGTGCCGGGACAGCACGTGAGCGGAGCCGACTTCCCGACCCTGCGGCGGCTGTTCGCGGAGGTCCTGGAGCGCGGGCTCGACCTCGTGTTCTTCGTCCCGCCGTACCACCTCGACCGCACCCCGCCGGGCTTCGGCTCGGGGGACGCGTTCATGGCCACGGACTTCCCGGACCACCTCACGGCGTTTGCGCAGGAGCTGGGCGACCTGCGGCGGCTGCTGGCCTGGCTCCGGGCGCAGGGCG
>CAZAIE010001548.1:0-1722 GCA_964485035.1 uncultured Myxococcaceae bacterium
ATCCAGGACCTGATCACCAAGGGGATCGCGGACCTTGAGGCCGCCAATGCCCTGGTGGCTGTCCGCCTCGACTCGCTGCTCCAGCTCCAGACGCAGATCGCGCAGGCGATGGGCACCATCGAGCAGGCCGACGAACAGGTCAGCGCGCTCCTGACCGCGGAGCGGCTCAGCCTCCTGCGACGCGAATCGCCGCCCGTCTGGCGGGCCTTCGGCGCCGGCGCCGAGGTGCCGGGCCTGGGCGAGACCATCCACAAGGGCGTCGTCCGGACCGGGCAGGCGGTGGCGTATTTCCTCGAGGTGTACCGGGGCCAGGTGTACCTGCACCTGGCCTCCACCCTGGTCATCCTGTTCTCGGTGGCCTGGTTCCGGCGCAAGCTCGAGCGGCACACCGCCGAGCAGCCCACGGTGCCCGCGCGACGAGTCCTCGACAATCCGCTGGCGGGCGCGGTGCTCATCATCGCCGTGGCGACGCTCTTCCTGTATCCCAGGGCGCCGCTCTCGATCTACGACCTCGCGCTGGTGGTCACGGTCCCGCCGTTGCTCGTGCTCCTCCCGGGCATCCTGCCGGCCACGCTGCTGCGCCCGGCGGTGATCCTCGCAATCCTCTTTGCCCTGCAGCGCATCGGGGGGCTCACCCTGGGGGATTCCCCCTGGGCCCGCCCGGGCCTGCTGCTGCTCTGCGTGCTCGCGATGGCCGGGCTGGTCCGGCTGCTGCGACCGGGCGGCCGCCTTCGCCGGCTCGGGGATGACGGCTACGCGCGCTCCCTGCGCATGGCGGCCCGGATCGCCATGGTGGTGTTCCTCGCGGCGACCTTCGCCGAGGTGATCGGCAACGCCTCGCTGGCCTCCTTCCTGGCCAGCGGCATGCTGGCCAGCGCCTACCTCCTGCTCGTGGTGATCGCGGCGGTCCACGTGGCGGAGGGCGTCCTCATCGTGCTCACCCGCTCCGACGCCGCAGGCGTCTCGCGCTTCGTGGCGCAGCGCCGGGAGTTCCTCCTCCAGCGCGGCATGCGCCTCACCCATTTCCTCGGCGCCCTGGGCTGGGTGGCGCTGTCGCTCTGGCTCTTCGACCTGCTCGAGCCGCTCGTGGCCGCGATGCGTGCCGCCCTGGCGGCGCAGCTCGCGATCGGCGAGCTGAAGCTCTCGCTGGGCAGCGCGCTCCTCTTCGTCGGGACCATCTGGGTGAGCATCCTCGTGGCCCAGGCCGTCTCGAGCCTCCTCGAGATGGACGTCCTCTCCCGGCTCGACATGCCGCGCGGGCTGCCGAGCGTGCTCGGGCGCCTGACGCGGTACGCCCTGATCGCCGTGGGATTCTTCCTGGCCCTGGCCGCGCTCGGCGTCGAACTGACCCAGCTCACCATCATCGGCGGCGCCCTCGGCGTCGGCATCGGGTTCGGCCTCCAGAACGTGGTCAGCAACTTCGTGTCGGGGCTGATCCTCGCCTTCGAGCGCCCCATCCGGGAGGGCGACCAGATCCAGCTCCAGAACCTGACGGGCGAGGTGCGGCGCATCGGCTTCCGCGCCACCATCGTGCGCACCTTCGACGGCGCCGAGGTGATCGTCCCCAACGCCGCGCTGATCTCGAACGAGGTCACCAACTGGACGCTGTCGGACCAGCAGCGCCGGCTCACGGTGACGGTCGGCGTCGCCTACGGGACCGACCCGGCGCGGGTCCGGGACGTGATGCTCCAGGTGCCCGGCCAGATCCCGGATGTATTGCGC
>CAZAIE010001549.1:0-1721 GCA_964485035.1 uncultured Myxococcaceae bacterium
GTGACGGACTTGCGGATCTGGGCGGGGGTGGCGCGGGTCTTCTCCGGCTCCTCGGGAGGCGGTGGCTCCGGGAGGCCGTTTCCCAGGAGCTCGGCCCGGACGATCTACGGGAGGGCGAGGTCGGGCTGGGTGACCTCCACCAGCTCCTTCGAGATGCTCAGGTAGGGCTGGGTGGCGCGATGGTAGATGGACGGGGTGTGCGCCTGGACTGCGTCGGGTTTGGGGACGCTCGCCGGGGGGTCGGGAATCGGCACCGGCGCAGCGGGTCTCGCCGCTGGGACCTCCTGCCTCGCCATGCCCTGCGACACCTCGCGGAGCAGTTCGTTGATCTCCATGCCGAAGAGGTCGGACACCACCGCACCCAGCCGCTTCGGCGGCTTGGGGAAATGGGCCCGGACCTCGGCCAGTGCCTCGGCCAGCTCGATGCCGTCCGCGAACCGCTCGGACGGGAGCTTGGCGAGCAGGCGCCGCAGCACGCCGTCGCAGGGGGCGAGGCTGGGGTTCCGCTTCGAGGGCAGGACTGGGTCCTCGCGCTGGATGGCGAGGATCATGTCCTTGGGGTCGGCGCGGGCGAAGGGGTTCTCCCCGCCCAGCATCTCGCAGAGGACGATGCCCAGCGAGAAGAGGTCGCTGCGGGCGTTGAGCGGCTCGCTGCGCAGCTGCTCCGGGGACATGTACGCGAGCTTCCCGGTGAGGCTCCCCGAGTTGCCGACCTGCCGCATGCTCTGCGCGATGCCGAAGTCGATGAGCTTCACGTCCCCGGTTACCGAGACCAGGATGTTCCGGGGCGAGACGTCGCGGTGGATGATGCGCAGCGGGGTGCCGTCCGGAGCCCGGGAGTAGTAGGCGGAAGCCAGCGCGTCGCCGACCTGCGCCGCGATGTCCAGGGCGAGCCCGGGGGCGAGGGGCTGCTTCTGCGCCGCCAGCCGGTCGAGCAGCGCGCGGATCGACGGCCCCTGCACGAACTCCATCGCGACGAAGAAGCCCTGCTCGTCCTGGCCCAGGTCGTAGACCTGCACGATGGCCCGGTGCGAGAGGGTGGCGACCAGCCTGGCCTCGTCGAGGAAAAGGCTGATGATCTCGGGGTCGGCGGCGGCGCTGGCGGCCACCCGCTTCAGCGCCACGAACTTCTGGAATCCCTGGGCCCCGGTCTGCGCGGCGAGGTAGACCTCCCCCATGCCACCGCTGGCCAGCCGCTTGAGCAGGCGATACCGCCCGATGGTGCTCTCCATTGCTGCTCTCTCCGGGAAAAGGCGGCGGAGTCTAGCAGGTTTGCGCTGACGAGGGCACCACGCCGACGAGGTCGCCGACTCCCCCTGTCGGGGGTCTGCGCGAGCTCAGGATCAGAAGCGTCCGGTCACGGTGGCGACGGCGCCGCCGGGGACTGGCGAGAGGCTCACGGAGGCGCCAGGCGCCCGGTCGGTGACGAGCAGGATCACGCCCACCACCGCCGCGACTCCGCCGACCCCAAAGAGCACGTCGGCGACCAGCGACTTGGTCTTCGCGTCCTGCTTGGCCTGTTCGTAGGCGCCGCGCGTGGTCGCCTTCTTCTCGGTCTCGAAGTCCTGGAGCGCGAGGATGCCTGCGACGCCGCCGCCCACGAGGGCCGCCGCTCCGCCCGCGACCAGGACGATCCCCGCGGTCTTCTGCGGCCTCGAGTCCGTCTGGACCAGCAGGGGCTCGCCGGGGACGGGCGCCGGAGCGTGGGGGAGCCGCAGCGG
>CAZAIE010001550.1:0-1719 GCA_964485035.1 uncultured Myxococcaceae bacterium
TGCCACGCCATGCTGATGCCACCGCAACCGCCCCCCGGGCAAGCGCCCGCTGCCTCCCGGGAAGCGGCCGCTGCCGCGCCAGGAGCCGGAGTACGACGAGGAGGGCGCCGAGCTGGGCGAAGAGGACCCGGCCGACGCGGGCCAGCGCACGGCGATCAAGGACCTGCCGGACCGCTTCCGCCGCTGACCCATGCGACGCATCCTGCTCACGACGCTGATGCTCGCGGGGTTCGGGGGCCTGGTCCTCCCGATCCTGTACTTCGTGTACTCGCGCGACCTGCCCGACCTGGACTCGCGCGAGTCCATCCGCCGCGCGGTCGCGAACTCGGTCGAGGGCGAGCGCCGGGGCACCACGGTGGTGGGCCAGCGCTACGACAACGTGCGCTTCGAGGTCTGGCCGGTCTCCAAGCTGCCCAAGGCCCTCGTCGGCGGAGTCCTGGCGGTCGACGGCTGCCCCGAGTACCTCGGCGCGGCCAAGGACGCCGGGTTCCCGCGCACCAAGCGGCTGCTCAGGCGCTGGGCCTTCGGCGACAAGCGCGGCGCTCCCGGGCCGGGCCGCTGCCAGCTGGTCTACGCGGACCTGCTCTCCTCCTCGCTGGGCGCGGTGGACCCGATGCACGCTGCCATCGCCGACCACAAGATCCTCAACGTGATGGACCCCGAGGACCTGCTCGCCTACCGCATCGCCACCGCCTTCTACGCCCCGGGACTGGTGGGCATGTCGGACGCCGCGAAGAAGCTCTTCAAGAAGGACCTGGACGCACTGAGCGTCGCCCAGATCGGCGAGCTGCTGGCGGCCGAGAACGGCTTCCCGGACTGGCTGCACTGCAAGAACCCCGGGAAGCTCAAGCTCATCCGCGACGCCACGCTGGACCGCATGGAGGCCTTCCGCGGCATCACCGCCGCCGAGGCCAAGGCCGCGCGCACGAAGCCGGTGAGCTGCTCGCTCGCGCCGTAGATTCCAGACCTCGGGCTTCTGGCTCCGGCTGAAAAACCTCACCGCTGCGCCCAGCGGCGCGCCTCGGCCTTGTGCGACATCGACCGCAGCAGGCGGTCGGCCTCCGCGAGCGTGGCCAGGCTGTTGCTGGCGACCGAGAGGTGGCAGACGCAGTCGCCCCCACTGCGCTTGGCCGCGTACATCGCCTCGTCGGCGCGCTTGAGGATGGCCTCCGTCGACCCCCGCGGCTGGTGCCAGGTCACCACCCCGATGCTCGCCGTCACGCGCCACCCGTCGGAGGCCATGGCCCCGGAGATGGCGGTGCGCACCCGCTCGGCGGCCAGCGCCGCGTCGTGCTCGCCCGTGCAAGGCAGCAGGATCACGAACTCGTCGCCGCCCACCCTCGCGAAGACGTCCTCGGTCCGCAGCGTCGAGCGCACCGTGGCCGCCACCGAGCGCAGCACCCGGTCGCCGCGGGCGTGCCCCAGCCGGTCGTTCACGCTCTTGAAGTGGTCGAGGTCCAGGAACGCCACCGACAGCGGCGCCGCGGCCCGCGCACACCGCGCCACCTCCCTCGGCACGCACAGCGCGAGCCCCCGCGTGTTCAGCACCTCCGTGAGCGGGTCCTCGCTCGAGAGCCGCTCCGCCGACCGGAGCTGCGAGGCGAGCCGCGTCGCCCCCGCCGCCACCCGCGCCAACACCAGCAGCGCCAGCACCTCCGCCACGGCGTTCCAGGCGAAGACCCCGGCCGATGCGCTCGACCGGTTCACGAGGTACAGCAG
>CAZAIE010001551.1:0-1716 GCA_964485035.1 uncultured Myxococcaceae bacterium
GTCCCAAGCGCGCCGCCTGCGCCTGCTCCAGCCGCGTCCCCACCCGCTCCTGCCGGCAAGTCCGGCTTCGCGCACTGGCTCGCGCAGTCGTGGAAGCTGCGCCGTGAGCCCTCGATGCTGGGCCGGCTGGTCGCCGCGACCATCTTCCTGGCCCTGGTCTTCGCCGCCTGGACCGTCTTCACGCTGGGCACGCCCGAGAGCCGGGTCATCTCGCCCGCGGTCATCGGCAGCCCCAGCGAGGTCTTCGGCTCGTTCGGCAAGCTCTGGTTCGAGCGGGCCCTCACCCGCAACCTCGTCGCCTCGCTCTGGCGCGTGCTGCAGGGCTTCGGCCTGGCCATCGCGGTGGGCGTGCCGCTGGGTGTGGCCTGCGGCGCGTGGCCCAAGATCAACGCCTTCATCGCCCCGCTCTCCGTCTTCGGACGCAACGTGCCCATCTCCTCGCTGGTGCCGCTGACCCTGGTGTGGTTCGGCATCGACGAGCTGCAGAAGGTGATGTTCATCTTCGTGGCCTGCGTGATGTTCGTGGTCTTCGACTCCGCGCGGGCCATCGCCAGCGTGGACGAGCGCTACGTGCAGACCGCGCTTACGCTGGGCGCGAAGCCCTTCCAGGTGCTCTTCAAGGTGCTGGTGCCGCTGGCGCTCCCGGACATCTTCGGCTCGCTGCGCCTGCTCTTCGGCCTGGCCTTCGGCTACATCATCCTCGCCGAGATGGTGAACATGTCCTCGGGCGTGGGGGCGCTCATCCTCACCTCGCAGCGCCAGGGCCCCATGGCCCACGTCTACCTGTTGCTGGTGGCCATCACCCTGACCGCCTACGGCATCGACCGCCTGCTCCTCGCGGTGCAGGGCTGGCTCTTCCCCTACCGGGAGGAACGATGAACGCCCCGCAGACGACGACCCCGGCGCCCGCCGCCGCACCCGGCGCGCTGCCGCCGGTGGTGGAGTTCCGGCACGTCACCAAGACCTACGCCCCGGGCACGCCACGCGCGTACACCGCCATCAAGGACGTGAGCTTCGTGGTGCAGGACCTGCCGCACGTGGGCGAGCTCATCGCCGTGCTCGGGCCCTCGGGCTGCGGCAAGAGCACCGTGCTGCGGCTCATCGCCGGGCTCGAACCCCAGCACCCGGCGACCACCGGCGAGGTGCTGGTGCAGGGCAAGCCGGTGACCGGCTCGGGCGCGGACCGGGGGATGGTGTTCCAGGAGTACACCGCCTTCGACAACCGCACCGTGCTGGACAACGTGGCCTTCGGGCTCGAGTGCCAGGGCGTGCCCAAGGCGGAGCGGCACGGGCGGGCGATGCAGTGGATCGCCAAGGTGGGGCTGAACCCGGCCAAGGACGCACAGAAGTACCCGCACCAGCTCTCCGGCGGCATGCGGCAGCGCGTGGCCATCGCCCGCTCGCTGATCTTGAACCCGCGCATCCTCTGCATGGACGAGCCGTTCGGCGCGCTCGACCCCATGACCCGGCTGCGGATGCAGGACCTGCTCATCGAGCTGTGGGGCAAGGCGGAGGCGACGGTCTTCTTCGTCACCCACTCCATCGAGGAGGCGGTCTTCCTGGGCGACCGCATCTACCTCTTCTCCAACGCCCCCGGGACGATCATCGAGGAGATCCACTCGCCGCGGCCGGCGGACCCGGCGGTGGTGAGCCAGGCGCGACCGGAGTTCGTGGAGCGGGTGCGCTACATCCGAGAGAAGATCGCCAAGATGGAAG
>CAZAIE010001552.1:0-1714 GCA_964485035.1 uncultured Myxococcaceae bacterium
GACGGGGTGCAGGCGGCGGGGGCACGGTCAGCGTCAGTGCGGACTCGGCAGTCGTCACCGGAGGGCCGCAGGCGAGCAGTGAGCTGGGCGTGGGCAACCTCGCCGAGGTCGCGCAGGCCGCGGGGCAGGAGTCGGGCGCGCTGTTCACGTACGTGCTCCCGGCCCCGCTGGACCTCCGGAGCCGCGGGTCGGCGCTGGTCCCGTTCCTGAAGCAGCCGGTCGAGGTCGAAGCGCTGGCGTGGGTCGAGGCTGCGGGCGAGACGGCGCGCTCGGGCGTGCGTCTGAAGAACACCACCGGCCAGACGCTCCCCGCCGGGCCCCTCGCCGCGTTCTCCGGGGGCGGACTCGCGGGCGAGACCGGGCTCTCGCGGCTCAAGCCCGCGCAGCAGCAGATCCTCCAGTACGGGCTGGACCCCGACGTGGAGGTCCGCGTCGAGCCCGGGACGCTGCGGGCGACCGAGTCGCCGCGCCGGCTGACCTTCGTCCGGGACGTCCTGGAGGAGCACTACCTGAAGAAGACCGAGGTCACCTACCGGGTCGAGAACCGCAGCGGGCAGCCGCGGGCCGTCTACGTGGGCCTGCCGGTGGTGGAGAACGCCCGGGTGACCGGTGCCGACGCACTCGACTTCCAGGACCAGAAGGCCGTGGCGATCTTCCGCCTCGGGGCGAAGTCCAAGCTCGAGCGGCGCCTGGAGTTCGAGGAGGGGCTCAGCCGCGCGGTCGCCACGAGCGTCGAGGTCCTCGCGCCGCTCGCGGCTAACCCGGGCCTGCCCGAGGCCGAGCGGAAGGTGGCGGCCGAGGCGCTCGCGGCGCAGAAGCTGGTCGCCGATTCCGACGCGGCGCTTCGCAAGGTCCAGGCCGAGTCGGCCAAGGTCGAGAAGGACCTCGCGCGCTACCAGGGACACCTCAAGGCGCTGGCGGAGAAGGGCGGGGCGGCGAACCCCTTCGTGCAGCGCATCGTGGCTGCAGAGGACCGGCTCGAGGCGCTGCGCAAGCAGGGGGAAGAGCTGCGCGCGTCTCAGGAGGGCCAGCGGGCCTCGGTCGTCGCGATCCTCCGGCGGCTGGGCCGGGCTCCGTGATCGGTGCGGTGGCGCTCGTCTTGGCGCTGGGCGCGGCGCAGGCCGGCCCCCTGGGGGACGGGACGTCGATTGGAAGAGGCCTGTCTGCAGGTGCACGGGAGGCTGCTCGCGCTCGAGCGCGCGTCGCGGCCGCTGGAGCTGGGCCGGCAGGTGGCGGAGCTGACGCGCAGGGTGGGGCGGCTGCAGGCGCTCGCTCCGCGAACGGACCGGGAAGCGGCGCTCGCTACAGCGATCGTCGCGAGGGCGGAGGAGCAGCTCGCGCAGGCCATCGTCCGATTGCATCGGAGGGCGAAGCAGACGCGTGACAGGAGGCTCGTGCTCCTCGTCGCGCAGCTCTACCCACCCTTCCTGCAGACCTTCCCGTGTCCAGCGTCGAAGGCGGTCTGCCGCGGCCGGGACCTGCGGTTCTTCTACGCCGAGCTGCTCAACGACCAGGTCGGTGACTACCGGGCCGCGGCGCGGGAATACACCGCGGTGGTGGACCAGGGCGAGGGACGGTGGATGCTGACCGCGGCCTACGACGCGGTGCTCGCGTACGACGAGGTCCTCAAGAGACTGCCGGCCACCGAAGACGGTCCGATGCTTCAGTAACGGTGGTCCCAGCTGTCGGTTGACGGTGGTGCCGTCGCGGTGAT
>CAZAIE010001553.1:0-1713 GCA_964485035.1 uncultured Myxococcaceae bacterium
GTGAGGGGGGAGGGGCCGCATTCCGGGGGATGAATCCCGTCTCTACCTGGAACGGACCGAGCTGGAATCAAGCGCGCTGAAGCGCGCTGCACAGGCTGAACGGTCCGCGCCCAAGCTGGCTCTCCCTTGAGTACCGACCGCCGAGCCCGCTTCAGCGGGCTTGGAACCGAGCTGGGTTTCTCCCAGATAGAGACGGGGGATTCATCCCCCGGTGCCCCCGGCGATACATTCCCGGCGACGCCTCGAACGGGAGGATGGCAAGCCGCGGCGCGGGCCACTAGCATCGGCTCAATGACAGGTTTCGATCCCAGGACGGTGGGCAAGTGGGTGGAGGGCCATCGGGCGGCTGAGGCACGCACCTCTCGGCTGCTCTCGAGCGCCGACTCGATTCGGCTGTCCCTGTCCCTCATCGAGGTCGCATGGCCGGTCGCGCAAAACGAGGCAAGTCGGCGGGCTCACGAGCAGGCGGCCGAGCCGGTTCGAGAGGTGTGGAAGGAACTGGCACGGCGGACAGGACGACTGCCGGAGGCGGGTTCCTCGAAGCGCTCGAAGCGGTAGCCGGGTTCCTGTCAGGGACTGGGCGCCCGGGAGCGATCATCGGAGGAGTCGCAGTCATCGCGCACGGCTTCGCGCGGACGACCGTGGACATCGACGCCAGCCTGGTTGGCGAGCCTGCGGACGTCGGGCAGTTGCTGGCTGCGGCCAAACGGCACGGAATCGTTCCTCGAATCGAGGGGGCCGAGGTCTTCGCGCGCGAGAACCTGGTGTTGCTGCTCGAGCATCGGCCTACGCGAACGCCAGTGGACATCAGCCTTGCCTTGCAGCCCTTCGAGATCGAGGCCTTGGAAGCAGCGAGCGTCGCCAAGGTGGCTGGTGTTCGGATTCGGGTTCCTTCCCTCACGGACCTCGTGGTCTACAAGCTTCTCGCTGGCAGGCAGCAGGACCTGCGCGACGTCGAGGTGCTGCTCTCGACGGGGAAGAGCATCGACAACCAACGGATCGAGGAGAAGCTCGCGGAGTTCGACGCGATCCTAGAAACGGATCGCCTGGGAGAGTTCCGCCAGCTCATCGAGAGGCGAAGGCCAGCTCGCTGACTCACTCGCCCTGACTCGGACCGCGACTGTGACGCTGGGGCCCTTCCCCGCGCGGCTGTCTCCTGCGCTATTCGCATCCGAACCTGGCACCTAGCCCCGTTCCAGCACGGAACGCCCTGTCTCGAAGTGGAACTCCGCACGAGGCTCGGACCCCAGTCCCAGCGTCGATAGACCCTTCGGCACGGGACGTGCTGAGACCCCCGGGCCGCTGTCGGGAACAGGGACTGAAAGTGCTGGCCCGGGTGGATCGGATCCGCTAGCTTCCGCGCCTCGAACGAGTCGAGCGCTTGGGGGTGAGTCGATGAAGGCGTTCTGGATGGTTGCCTTGGCGCTGCTCGGCGGCTGCGGCACGAAGACCGAGGCGGCGAAGCGCTGCGAGCTCTCGACTGACTGCGAGGTCACGGCGGAGTGCCTCGAGGGCTGGTGTGTCGAGCGGACGTGCACACCGGCGTGCGGGACGTGGGAGTCGTGCGTCTCCGGGGGCTGCGCGGCGCAGTACACGAAGCTGACCATCGACTCGCCAGGAGCCGGGGCGACGGTGAGCGAGACGTTCGAGGTGCGAGTCGCGCTGACGCAGGCGATGAGTGAGGCGGCGGAGCCGCCGGCAACGATCAAGTTG
>CAZAIE010001554.1:0-1713 GCA_964485035.1 uncultured Myxococcaceae bacterium
GCGATGTCGCCCAGGTTCCCGAGGAAGGTGCGCTGCCCAGGTGCGCCAGCCGACTCGACCACCGCCACGGGGGTCTCGGCCGCCCGTCCCCGGCGGACCAGCTCGGCGCTCGCCCCGGCCAGCGCCTCGGGGGCCAGGTGGAGCACCAGCGTGGCGTCGAGCCTGGCCAGGGCCCCGAGGTCGACGCCCCAGTCTCCAGCCTTCTCGCCCGGCTGGAGGATGGCGAACGCCACCGCAGAGGCGACGCCCCGGTGCGTGATGGGAATGCCCGCGCACGCGGCCGCCGCGAGCCCGCTGGTGACCCCCGGCACGACCTCGAAGCGCACCCCGGCACGAGCCAGCGCCTCGGCCTCCTCCCCTCCCCGGCCGAACATCGACGGGTCGCCGTTCTTGAGCCGCACGACACACAGCCCGCGCCTCGCGCGCTCGACCAACAGCGCGCAGATCTCGTCCTGCCCCACCTTCACGGCGTCGGGCCAGCGCCCCACTGGGATGCGCTCGGCGCTGGACGGAGCCGCCTCGAGGATCGCAGGGGCGCAGGGCGCGTCGTACACCAGCACCTCGGCGCGGCGGACCAGCTCCAGGCCCCGCAGGGTGAGGTATCCCAGCGGCCCAGGCCCCGCCCCGACGAGGTAGGCCACGCCCGCCATCAGGCCTCCGCTGCCGCGAGGACCGAGTCCAGGAGCCTCTGGGCCCCCCGGGCCAGCACGTCTTCCGCCCCGCGCCGCCCGAGGGCCTCGGCCGCCGCGAGGCTCGGCCCGTCCAGCCGCGCGCTGAAGGTCACGCTCTGCGAACCATCGGGGTGTGCGACGAGGCCGCGGAAGTCCAGGCCCCCCGGGCCGACCACCGCATGCGCGGCGATGGGGACCTGGCAGCCTCCCCCGAGCCGGCCCAGGAAGGCGCGCTCCGCCGCCACCGCCAGCCGGGTCGGCGCATGCTCCAAGGCACGCAGCCGGGAGAGCACCGGCTCGTCGTCGGCACGGGCCTCGAGGGCGAGCACGCCCTGGCCGACCGCAGGGAGCAGCACGGACGGGTCGAGAGCCTCGGCGATCCGGTCAGCGAGCCCGAGGCGCTTCAGGCCCGCGGCGGCCAGCACCCCCACGTCGAGTTCCTCGTCGATCTTGCGCAGCCGGGTCTGCACGTTGCCGCGGATGGAGACGATCTGCAGGTCGGGGCGCCGCTGGAGCAGCTGGCAGGCCCGACGCAGCGAGCTGGTCCCCACCCGCGCGCCCCGCGGCAGCGCGTCCAGGGTCGCCACGCGCCGGGAGACCAGTGCGTCGCGAGGGTCCTCGCGCTCGGGCACTGCTGCCAGGACGAGCCCAGCGGGGAGCTCGGAGGGCATGTCCTTGAGGGAGTGGACGGCGAGGTCCACGGACCGGGAAAGGAGCTGCTCTTCGATCTCCTTCACGAACAGGCCCTTGCCGCCCACCTTGGCCAGCGGTGCGTCGAGGATTCTGTCGCCGCGGGTCACGATCTCCACGAGCTCCACCTGCAGCTCGGGCTCCCGGGCAACGAGCAGGGCCGACACGTGCCGCGCCTGCCAGAGCGCGAGCGGACTCCGGCGGGTGCCGATGCGAAGCTTCATGTCTTCTCCCGCGTGGCCGCTTGCGGCGGCGCGCCCGTCGCGACAGGCTCGGTGGGTGGCGCGAGGTCGAAGAGGCGCGTGACGATCGCCGATAGCGCCGCGGCCTCCTCGGGGGACTGGTGCCCCGC
>CAZAIE010001555.1:0-1712 GCA_964485035.1 uncultured Myxococcaceae bacterium
CGCCAGCCGCTCGCGCTCCGGGAAAAGCTACACCCCGCCCATCGCCGTCGACCCCAAGGAAGGCGTGTGGATTGGCGCCGGCGAGGTCTTCATCCACCAGTCCCGGGACCGGTTCAGCGTCTACCCGGCAGCGGCGACGGTGAACAAGCTCGCGGTCGACAACCAGACGCTGTGGATCGCCACCGACGACGGCGCCATCCGCTTCGACTCGGGTAGCCGCCAGGCGAGCCGCCTCAGCATGGACGACGGCCTGCCCAGCCAGTCGGTCTCCGCGGTGACCTTCGACGACCAGTTCGTCTGGTTCGCCACCAACAAGGGGCTCGCCCGCTACCGCAAGATCGACCGATCGATCCGCGTCTACACCGACAAGGAGGGCCTCCCGCACCGGGCGGTCAACGACGCGCTGACCATCGGCCGGCTGGTGTTCTTCGCCACCCGCGGCGGCCTCGCGGTGTACGACCCCGACGTGGACGGCCTGCGCAGCTACGCCGCCGCCGAGGGCCTGGTGGGCGACGACTTCCTCGAGCTGTACCAGGTGGGCGACGACCTCTGGGTGCGCAGCGACGTGGGGCTCTCGCGGCTGCGCATCAAGACCAAGGTCATCACCAACTTCTCGTTCAAGGACATCGGGGGCGAGCAGATCCGCACCTTCGTGCTCGACGGCGACAAGGTCTGGCTGGGCACCGAGAACGGCCTCATGAGCTTCGAGTCCTCGAGCGACGCGTTCGCGAAGTTCCCGCAGCAGGCCTCGCTCGAGGGCAAGGGCGTGGTCGGCGTGGAGACCTTCACCGACTACCTCTTCATCGCCACCGAGAAGGAGGTGGTCCAGTACAACAAGATCAACCGGTCGCTGAAGCGCTACACCGAGGCCGACGGCCTGGCGCGGCGCGAGGGCGCGGTGGGCACGCTGCTCTCCGGCGGCCTCTACACCGTGCTCTTCCCCGACGGCGCCGAGGTCCTCGACATCGCACGGGAGATCTGGGGGTCGAAGAAGAAGGAGGCGACCGAGCAGGCCGACAAGAAGGGCAGCTGGCGCGTCTTCGGGAAGTTCAACTCCGAGATGCCGCTGGACCTGACGGTGGACGGCTCGCTCAAGGACAAGCTGGCCAAGGAGCGGCTCGCCACCGCCGAGGGCGGCTTCGGCATGGGCTACCGCTTCGACGGCAACCGCTCCATCGACGCGTCGGCGCGCCTGGACTACGGCCAGCTCGAGTTCGAGGGCATCCGCGACCTCCAGTACAAGGTCGAGTACCTGGGCAACAACCAGGACGTGCTGCGCGAGGTGCGGGTCGAGGACAAGCTGCAGTACCGCACGCTGGAGGAGGGCCTGGAGCGGCCGCTGCTGCTGCAGGGTGGGACGGTGCGCGCGGCCAGCCCGGGCGACCAGCCCACCTACACCGCGCAGGTCAGCGGGGGCGTGCGGCGCGGGACCACCATCCGCGACTTCCTCACCGGCCCGCGCCTGGAGATCTACCCGCTCTCGAAGAAGTACATCCTCCCCGGCTCCGAACGCGTCCGGGTGGACGGCGAGCTGCTCACCAACGGCACCGACTACACCATCATCTACCCCGCCGGGCAGCTCGCCTTCCTCGACCCCGAGCGCGTGGACGACCTCTCGATCATCGAGGTCGAGTACGAGTACGACCTGATGCCCAGGAAGGAGCTGGGCCAGCTCTCGCTGCTCGACCTGCTGCCGGCCGACAAGGAGGTGG
>CAZAIE010001556.1:0-1712 GCA_964485035.1 uncultured Myxococcaceae bacterium
GCTCGCACATTTCGCCAGAGATTCCGGGGCAAGCCCGGGATGACGTTTGTGTGGGCTTGTCATCCCGGGCTTGCCCCGGAATCTCTGGCGAAATGTGCGAGCAGGGCAGGGGTGATGCCGACCTGGGCGCTGAGGTCGTCCCAACTGGGGTTCATGCCAGCGATCAGTTCGATCTTCCAGGCGCGGCGCCAGTTCTTCAGCTGCTTCTCCCGCGCGATGGCTGCGCCGATGTCGTTCCCGGCCTCGTAGTAGACGAGCTTGTTGCAGTTGTACTGACTGGTGAAGCCGGGGATCAGCTTGAGCTTGTGCTCCACGACCCGCCGGAGCAGGTCGTTCGTGACGCCGATGTAGAGCGTGGTGTTGCGCTCGTTCGTCATGAAGTAGACGTAGCCGTCCCTCGCCATGGTGCTCCTCCCCGATCGCGGCGGAGCCTAGACGGGGGCGCCGACACACCGGTCGTCCCGGGCCAACCGTCCTCCCGGGCTTGACCCGGGATCCCGTGTGTCGGCTTGTCGGGTTGGTGCGGGGATCCCGGCGTTCGCCGGGATGACGGGTAAGGGGACGGGCGAGGGATGGGATGACCGGACGAGCGGGCTACTTCTGGGTCGGCTGGGCGGACGGCTCACCGCCGCCGGCGCCGCCCTGGGACTGCATGGCTTCCTGCAGGGCGGTGAGCACGGTCGCCTCGTCCAGGTCGAGCTTCTCGGCGAGGGCCTTCGCCATCGTCTCGATCATGCCGCTGCGGTCACTGCCCGGCTGGCCGGTGGGCTGACCGGACGGTTGGCCACTCGGCTGGCCGCTCGGCTGACCGGACGGACGGTTGGCCGTCATGACCTCTTTCAGGGCCGCCTCGACCTTGTCCTGGTCCACCCCGAGCTTCTCCGCGAGGGTGCTCGCGAGCGCCGAGGTGTCCATGCCGCCGCCACGGCCCTGACCGCTGCCGCGGCCGCTGTCCTGGCCGTAGCCGGCCGGCGAGGCGGCCGCGTCCGAGCCGCCCGCGAGGTTCGCCGCGAGCACGCCCACTCCGACCGCCGCGCCGAGGGCGATCACGGCCCCGCCGACGCCCAGACCGAT
The DNA here is from genome assembly GCA_964485035.1 of uncultured Myxococcaceae bacterium. GTDB lineage: Bacteria > Myxococcota > Myxococcia > Myxococcales > UBA5297 > CAZAIE01. The sequence goes on from CAZAIE010001556.1 coordinate 1,075, forward strand.
CTTCGCCTTGGTGTCCATCTCACTCCTTGTGGTTCGCTGTGGCCGCCAGTCAACCGAGTCGCACTGTGCACGCGCCCCGCCGAGCCTGTGGCCCCACTGTGGATCGTGCGGCGACGGTAGGATCGGCGGCCGTGACCCCCGTCCGCACCTGCATCGGCTGCCGGCAGACCGCGCCGAAGCCGGAACTCGTCCGCCTGGTCTGGTCCGTCGAGGCAGCGGCGGTGGTCGTCGACGCGCGGCAGGTGCTGCCGGGCCGCGGCTGCTACGTCCACCGCGGCTGCGGGAGCCTCGCGGTGAAGCGCCGGGCGGTCGGACGCGCGCTGCGCCGTGAGGTGGACGGGGAGCAGGTGGCGACGCTGCTGGCCACCGAGGGCCTCGCTTAGGAGATTCGAGCGTGCGGGGACTAAACTGGTCCCCGCGCGTTCGCCGGTGTGGCGAGCACAACCAGAAAGTGGGCTAACGCTCATGACCACTCGATGAGTATCTCGAAATGAGCACAGAACAGAACTAGCTGGTCCGTCGCGCGCAGCAGCGGACCTGAAGGAGAGTAGTGGCCAAGGTCCGCGTCTACGAGCTCGCCAAAGAGCTCGGACTCGAAAGCAAGGAACTTCTGCAGACCCTCAATGACATGGGGGAAT
>CAZAIE010001557.1:0-1710 GCA_964485035.1 uncultured Myxococcaceae bacterium
CGTCGCGACCCACCCCGCCAGCTCCTCGGCCCGGCCCGGGTCGAGCGTCGCGCGCTGCTTGAAGATGTGGGCCCAGGCCTCCTGCATCGCTTCCTCTTGCTCGAAGGGGCTCGCCCAGTACGTCGCGGCGATGCTCCGCACGAGGCCCGTGTGGCACCGCACCACCTCGGCGAAGGCCGAGGCGTCTCCCTGCTGGAATCGCTCGAGCAGTGGGCGGCTGAGGGTCACGGGCTCTGTCTGCAGGTACGCATCGGGCGCGCGCCCGGGAGAAAGAAACTGGAATCCTCAATGAATCCGACCAGCTTCAAGAATTCTTCTCCCTCTGTCCCGCTGCGTGCGTACCTCCCAGCAGACAGGTCGCGAGCCCGGAGGATGCCATGGACATCGCCCGACTGATCGAAGAGTTCCTGCCCCTCAACGCCAAGGCCAAGGACTTCCAGCTCACGCCCGAGGAGTTCGTGCGCTGGGGCGAGCTGAAGGAGGCGCTCATCGACGAGCTGGGGCGTGCGCCGCCGGCCCCGCCTCCGCCGGTCGGGTCGCTCTGGCCGCGCGTCACTCGCTGAAGCTCTCGGCGAACCCGCCGTCCGGGAGCGGCTGGAAGGCGTGCGCGCGGATGCGGCAGTCGCCAGGTCCGGGGCAGGCCGTGGCCTGGAACCGCGCGATGGACTGGAGCTTGCCCGTCGTGACCTGGGCGCTGGAGGGAAGCGAGAACTCCCAGAGCGAGCCGTGGGCGATGACGAACTCGCGGGTGACGCCGCCGTGGGGGACGTAGGCGAGCGACTCCAGGTGGCAGTTGGCGACGGTCTTGCCGCTGCACGGTCCGCCCGAGACGAGGAAGCGGGGGAACCCGGTGAGGTCGGAGCCGTTGGGCGGAGCGGCGAGCGTGAGCGGCGCGTGTGAGAGGGCGGCGTAGGCCCAGTACGCGACCGCGCCCGGCCGGGGGACGACCACCACTTCGGCGTCCAGGTCAGTCCGGTACGTCCGGGCCTCCGGGAGGCATGCGCCCGCGACCTTGCCGGCGCAGGCGCCCGTCGTGGCCTCGGCAAGGTGTGGCTCCCCCGCGAGATCGACCCCGGAGGAGGCGCTCAGCAGCTCTCCCGAGCGCAGGTCGAAGTCCCAGCGCCGGCCAGCGGCCGTGACGGACTCGACCCATCCGCCGTCCGGAGCCGGGAAGAACGCACGGGAGTCGAGGAGGCAGTCGTCTCCTTCAGGACAGGGGCCCAGCCAGTAGCGGGCGACGTCTCGGACGCAGCGGACGTCGAGGACTGTGCCGCCAGGGTAGGAGAGGGTGAAGAGCCGCCGGCAGGACGCATCGCCTGCGAGCTGAGCGTCGGCCGGAGCACCCGCGTCGAAGGCGCCCACGTCGCCAGCCGTGGATGCATCCAGCCTCAGGGTGGCATCGGCGAGCCCACCGGCATCATCGAAGGGTAGGGCATCGAGGCTCGCAGTCGCGTCCGGGCATCCTTCCTGCGGACAGACGAGGTCCGACGAGTGGATGGGAGCGAGGCAGGCCACGAGTCCCGATAGAGCGAGCGCGGCGAAGCGGAAGGGGACCTTCGACATGGCCCGTGAGGATAGGAGGAGGAGCAGTGGAGGCCAAGCGAAGCCGAGAGCGGTAGCAGAGAGTCGAGCGAGAGAAGAGGCAGGCCTGAGGCGGCCCTCTCCCTTCGGGATCGGCGAGGGACGAGCCGACCCGATACGGGGGAGGGT
>CAZAIE010001558.1:0-1710 GCA_964485035.1 uncultured Myxococcaceae bacterium
GACGCGCTGCAGCCCGGGCGGCCGCCCCCGCCGCCCTCGGACCTGGACGAGCCGCAGGAGCCCGAGACCCGCAGCTTCTGGGCGTACGCCGAGAAGGCCCTGGGCCGGGTGCCGGACCCGAACCAGTCGCTCCTGGGCAACCAGTCCTTCGCCGCCGCGCGCAGCTCCGACCGCTCGCACCTGGTGCGCTTCTCCCACGACCTGCTCGCGCGCTTCCCCAAGGGGCGGCACGCCCGCCAGCTCGCGGCGATGACCCTGCTCTACGTCGCGGGACACGAGAAGGAGCGGGGCCTTCTGGGCGTGAACAAGGAACGGCTCAAGCTCATCCGCACCGGGCTCTCGCTCCTGGGCGACCCCGCCGCCGCCGGCCAGGTGGCGGTGCTCTTCGAGAGCGACGGGCCGCTCACCCGCGCGGGCTTCGGCACGGTGGTGGACCTGGTGTCCTCCTTCCTCGCCTTCTGCCTGCGCGAGGGCCTGGACCCGCGCCAGGCCGACTCCTTCGAGCGCTTCACCACCCGCGCGCCCGCCAAGACCTGAGCCGCGGGCCCGTCGCATCCTGCGAGCCCTCCATGCGCGTGAGCATCGTCTACAACCACGACTTCGAGCACCTCGAGGGAGCGGCGCGGCTGAGCCAGGCCGAGGTGCTGGAGGTGGCGCGCGGCTTTGCGCGCGTGCTCGAGGCCCACGGCTCCCAGGCGGCCTGCTTCGGCGTGGGGTCGGAGCTCTGCGCCCTGCCGCGCGACTTCCTCGACTACGCCCCCGACGTGGTGGTGAACCTCTGCGAGTCCTGGGCGGGAGACCCGCGGGGCGAGCTGATCGTCCCGGCGCTGCTGGAGGTGGCCCGCCTGCCCTACACCGGCTCGCGGCCGCTGGCGCTGGCGCTGGCGCTGCACAAGCACCAGGCCAAGCAGGTGCTGCGCGCGCACGGCGTGCCCACGCCGGAGTGGGCCCTGGTCGCGCGCCTCGACCAGCTCGGCTCCCTCGACGTGCCCCTCCCGGCCATCGTGAAGCCGGCGCACGAGGACGCCTCCATCGGCATCGACCGGCGCTCGCTGGTGCGCACGCGCGAGGAGCTGGCCTGGGCGGTGGAGCGGGTGCTCACCGAGCGGCGCCAGCCGGCGCTGGTGGAGCGGTTCGTCGACGGGCGCGAGCTGAACGTGGCGCTCCTGGGCGAGCCGGCCGAGGTGCTGCCCATCAACGAGATCGACTTCTCGGCGCTCGACCCCTCCCACCCGCGCATCGTCACCTACGCGGCGAAGTGGGACGAGTCCGCCCCGGAGTACCACTCCACGATGCCGGTCCGCTGCGCGCTGCCGGAGGCGCAGCTCGCGCGGGTGCAGGACGTGGCGCGCGCGGCGTTCGCCGCCCTGGAGCTGCGCGACTACGGGCGGGTGGACCTGCGGCTGGACGCGGCGGGGGAGCCCTTCGTCATCGAGGTGAACCCCAACTGCGACCTCGCCCCGGACGCGGGGTTCGCCAAGGCCGCCCGCGCCGCGGGCCTCGAGTGGGACGCGCTGGTCCTGCGCGTGGTCGGGCTGGCACGGGCCCGGGGGTGAGCCGGGAGTTGCTACAGGTGTAGGGCCGCGCACGCAACGCAAGGTTCCGGGCAGGGAACGGTCCGGGTAGGATGGCCGCGCATGGGGAACGCGAAAGACGCCGAGGAGATGGTCAAGGTCCCGCCGCCCCTGCCCCCCAGGAGCAAGGCGGCGC
>CAZAIE010001559.1:0-1703 GCA_964485035.1 uncultured Myxococcaceae bacterium
CTCCCGGGCGGTCCATCGGCCTCCGATTCTGCTCGCCCCCCGGGTCCGGTCAAATCGCCGGACGCTCAGCGAAGCAGGGTCGCCACCGCCGCCGCCACGGCCACCACCCCGCCCAGCCCGGCCAGGAGGATCAGCTTCATGGGCCAGGAGGGCAGGTCCGCCGGGTCGATCTCGATGCCCTGCGGCGCCAGCTCGGGGAGCCTGGCTGCGGCATCCTCGGGAGAGAGGCCCCGGGCCGCGCCGGTCAGGTACTGGATGGCCGCGAGGCGCTGCTTGAGGCGGCGCAGGAAGAGCGTGGCGGCGAGGGCCAGCGGCGAGACGGCCACGCAGACCCAGGCCACCGCGGGCTGGTGCGCGAGATGGAAGAGCCCCGCGGCGAGCAGCCAGCACAGGGCGACGGACACCGGAACGATCATGGCGGGGCATGGTAGCCGCTCCACCGCCCCGGGAAACCCCCGGCCGCGACCTTGCCCCGCCTCGCCGCGGAGGTAGCATCGGCAGTCGAGCTGGAACGGAGGGGGCATGAAACGCTGCGCACCGATCGATCCGCAGGTCCTCGCACTGCTGCCGCTGCGCGTGTTCTGGAAGGACCTGGAGTCGCGCTACCAGGGCGCTAACGCGCTCTTCGCCCGGGCGGTGGGTCTCGAGCCCGACGATCTCGTGGGCAAGACCGACCACGACCTGCCGTGGCGTGACCGCGCCGCCGAGTTCGCCGCCGCCGAGGCCGAGGTGCTGGCCGCCCGCGTCGCGCAGCCCGCGCGCGTCGCCCCGGCCCGGGGCGCGGGAGGCAAGGGCTGGGAGAAGACCACCTTGGCCCCTCTCTTCGACGAGGCCGGCGCGCTGATCGGGGTCTTCGGCATCACCGAGGACGTCACCGCCGAGCATGCGCTGCTCGAGGAGAAGACGCGCCGCGAGCACTGGCTGCAGGCCGTGCTCGACACCCTGCCCTACCCCTTCTTCGCCAAGGACGCCGGCCTGCGCTACTCGGCGTGCAACCGGGCCTTCGAGGAGTTCCTGGGCCTGCCGCGCGAGAAGATCCTGGGCAGGACCGTATTCGAGGTCTCGCCCCCCGAGCAGGCTGCGGGGTACGCCCAGGCCGACCAGGAGCTGGTGGCCGGCCGCGGCCAGCAGAAGTACGAGACCAAGGTGCGGTTTGCCGACGGCACCGACCGGGAGGTGGTGTTCCACAAGGCCGCGGTGGTGCGGGGGGACGAGTTGTTGGGCCTGGTGGGCTTCTACTTCGACCTCACCGAGCTCAAGCGCGCCGAGGCCCAGCGCCGCGAGCTCGAGGACCAGCTGCGCCACGCCCAGCGGCTGGAGTCGGTGGGCCGGCTGGCGGGCGGGGTGGCGCACGACCTGAACAACATGCTCTCGCCCATCCTGGGGTTCGCGGAGCTGCTGCTCGCGGACGTGCCGCCCGAGAGCCCGCAGGTTTCCGACCTGAAGGAGATCCTCGAGGCGGCGGAGCGCGCACGCGAGCTGGTGCGGCGGCTCATGGCCTTCGGGCGCAAGCAGGTGCTGGAGCTCAAGCCGGTGGACCTGCGCGAGGTGGTCCGCGGGTTCGAGAAGATGCTGCGCCGGGCGCTGCGCGAGAGCGTGCGCCTGGAGTTCGACCTGCCCCCCGCCCTCCCGCCGGTGAACGCCGACGTCGCGCAGGTCGAACAGGTGCTGATGAACCTGGCGCTCAACGCCCAGGACGCCAT
>CAZAIE010001560.1:0-1702 GCA_964485035.1 uncultured Myxococcaceae bacterium
CCTCTGACCCTTAAGCCCCGCCCGATGCTGTCCCCGTGCCGTGCTCGAATTTGTCGCAACCGAGGTGCGACATGGCCGACGAAACCACTCCCAAGACCTCTTCCGAGTCCCCCGAGAAGCCCCCCGCGTCGCAACGCAGGCCCAAGCTGGAGGCCTATCACCAGTCCATGCTCGAGGCGGTCGTTGACGGCTCGACCATCGAAGAGGCCTCGCGGACCTGCGGCATCTCCCGGCGGACCGGCCTGCGTTGGGCGAAGCGCCACAACCAGGAGCTGCGGAGCGCTCGCGCCGCCCTGCTCGACCAGGCCGTTGGGCGCTCCCACGCCCGCCTCATGTCCGCCCTGGACGTGCTTCACGAGCTGGCGACCAAGCCCGACTCCGCCGCAGCCGAGGGCGCCAACGTCCGCCGCGGGGCCGCCTTCGACCTGGTCCAGTCCTTCGAGCGCCTGGCCCGCATCGGCGACCTGGAAGCCCGCCTCTCGAAGCTGGAGGCCTCCCTGGCCCACCCGGCGCCTCAGTCCCCCGCCGCGCCGCACCGCCTGACCATCCTCACCGGCAACGGCTGAGGCCACCCGCGGCCCTGGCCGCACCACCCGAAGGAGAGCAGATGGACCCGAAGACGTTGAAGGACGCGCAGGAGAAGGTCACCGCCGCGGAGACGACCGAGGCCGCCGCGCTCGAAGTGCTGCAGGGCGCCCAGAAGCTGCTCGCGACCACCCGCGAGGAGCTGGCGACCGCCACCGATGCAATCGGCGCCGTGGACCCCTACCAGGCCGCCGCCTTCAACGAGGCGATCCAGGTCAAGGTCAACCTCGCCGCCAAGGTCGAGGCGTTGGAGGTGCGCGCCTCCCGGTCCCTCGCCGCCTACGAGGCCGCCAAGGCCGCGACGGGGGCCGCCAAGGCGTCCCTGGCCTCCTGCCAGCGGGTCCTCGACCAGGAGCGGGCCTCCGCCTCCCTCGAGCGCCTGACGGGCACCTGCGCCGCCTTCGCCACCGGGCTGCTCGAGCGCTTCCGGGCGCACCGTGAGTTGTGCGACTCCGCCGGCATCCCCAACGTCCTGCGGTCCTCCTCCCGTGCCGAGGCTGAGGAGGTCTTCGGGGAGATCCTCAAGATGGCGCGCAACGCCGAGACCCTCCGCGCCGCGGACGTCCAGGCCGCTGCGGACCACGCGGCGAAGTCCCGGAAGGAGAACCTGGCCGCGGCGCAGTACGGCACTCCCATGGTGTTCTTCGCCGGCATGACCCCGGAGGAGAAGGCCGCCGCGGAGGCGCACAACAACGCCTTCTTCGCCAAGCCCGCCCACGTCCAGGTGGCCGCGGCCGAGAAGCGGAAGGACGCGGACTTCCTCACCGGCATCCCCGAGGCCCTCCGCGCCCGCACCTTCGTCACCCAGTCGGCGACGGGGCCGGCGTCGGGCACCTACAACACCGGGGGCAAGTAGCCGTGGCCGCCTGGCTCCGCACCTCCCAGGACACCACCCACCAGCGGCCCGTCGCGCGCTGCATCGCCTGCGGCCAGGAGATCACCACTGGCCCGCAGGGGTGGATCTGCAAGCCCTGCAGGAAGACCCAGGAGGCTCGCCCCTCCCAGGACTCCGAGACCTCCCCGCTTCCGTAGGAGCAGCCCCATGGCCGACGCCGACCGCGCCGCATTCCTGGCTTCGATCTACCCCACCACCACCGCGCCCGCCGCAACCCCGAGC
>CAZAIE010001561.1:0-1701 GCA_964485035.1 uncultured Myxococcaceae bacterium
GCCCATCGACGTGCCACCCGGCGCCACGGCAACCATCGCGCCTGATGGCACGGTGATGTCCGACGGCCAGCAGATCGGCCGCATCGGCGTCTGGAAGCCCACGGGTCCCGTGGCCAGGCTGGGGACCCAACTCCTCGCCACGGGCGACAAGCCGCCTGCGCCGGTGGAGGACGGCCGCCTGCGGGTCGGCGAGCTGGAACTGGGCAACTACACCGCGCTCGAGGCCACGGTGCAGCTCATCAACGCCCAGCGCAGCTTCGACTCCTCGATGCAGGCCATGGCCACCTACAAGCAGCTCGACGCCCGCGCCACCGAGATCGGCCGCGTTCGCTAACCACCCGGAACTAAAAAGGAAACGCCATGCTCCGCTCGCTCTACACCGCCGCCACCGGGATGGACGCCCAGCAGCTCAAGATGGACACCATCGCGAATAACCTCGCCAACGCGAACACCACCGGCTTCAAGAAGGTCCGGCCGGAGTTCGAAGACCTTCTCTCCGAGACGCTTCGTCCCGCCGCGGGCCCCGACGCCCAGGGCGGCTCCCAGCCGGCACCGCTGCAGGTGGGCCTGGGCGTGAAGACTGCCTCGACCACCCGCACCTTCTCGCAGGGCGACCTGCTCAACACCGGCAACAAGCTGGACGTGGCCATCGAGGGCACCGGGTTCTTCCGCGTGCAGCGGCCCTCGGGAGAGCTGGCCTACACCCGGGCTGGCAACTTCAGCGTCGATGCGACCGGACGGCTCGTCACCTCAGGCGGCGACCTCGTCGAGCCGGGCATCACCGTCCCGCAGGATGCCAAGGACATCACCATCAAGGCCGACGGCACGGTGCTGGCGCAGATGCCCGGCCGCGAGGACCTGATGGAGCTCGGGCAGCTCGAGCTGACCACGTTCCAGAACCCCGCCGGTCTCTCGGCGCTTGGCGGAAACCTCTTCGAGGCCACCGCCGCCAGCGGCGAGGCGATCCACGGCAAGCCGGGCGATGCGGGCGTGGGCAGCCTCTCGCAGGGCTTCCTCGAGAGCGCCAACGTGAAGGCCGTCGAAGAGATGATCGAGATGATCTCCACCCAGCGCGCGTACGAGCTGAACTCCAAGGTCATCCAGACCGCGGACCAGATGCTGCAGCGCCTCACCTCGCTGAGGTGAATATGGCCCCCGCCTTCCCGGTCCTCGCGCTCGCCCTCGCGGCCGCGGCGCCCCTCCCCTGCGCGCCGGGCTTCTCACTCGAGGCTGCGCTGTCCCGCTCGCTCGCGTTCGAGGGGGCCCGCCTCACGCTCGTCGAGGTTCGCGCCCCCAGGCTCCCTCCCGGCTGCCTCGTCGACTCAGCCGAGATCGAGCGACGGATCACCAGCTCCGGCCAGGTCGCGGTCCGGCTCTCGGGTCGGCGTGACGGAGGCCTGTCGTGTCAGGGCTGGGCCTGGGCGCGCGTCAAGGTCGTGGCATCCGTCAGGGTCGCGGCACGCGCACTCCGAACGGGAGAGTCCCTCGCCGACGCGACCGTCCTGGAAGACCGGGAAATCACCAGTTCCTACGAGCTATTGGACACCCTCCCCGCCGATGCAGTGACCACCCGTCCCCTCGCCGCCGGGCAGGTCCTGCAGCGCTCCCACGTGCGGCTGGACGAGCCTGCGCCGGGGCGACCGGTGACCGTGGTCGCCCCGGCGCAGGCTCGTCCAGCCGCACGTGGGAGCGCTGCAGGAC
>CAZAIE010001562.1:0-1700 GCA_964485035.1 uncultured Myxococcaceae bacterium
GGCGAGAGCACCGCTCCCGCTGGCGCGAGCCCCGGAGTGAGCGGCTGCATCATCGAGGCGGTCAGCGGGAGGATCCGCACCGTCGCGCTCAAGTCGACCGGCGGGGCCGCCGGGGCGACGAGCGGGATCGGCGCTGGCGCAGGTGGCGCAGCGGGAGGCGGGGGAGTCCGCCGCGCCGCTTCCGCCTTGGCGGCGAGGTCCACCGCCTGCAGCTGCATGCGGGCCACCGCCTCGGAGACCTCGCCCAGGCGGGCCTCGCGCTGCCGGATGGCCGCAGTCTCGGCCTCGAAGGCCTGCAGCCGGGCGATGAGCGACTTCCGGCGCAGCTCCAGCGCCTGGTCCATCTCCGGGCTGGCGGCGTGGGGAGGGACCACGATGGACATCGACTCGAGCACCAGCTTCTCGGCGTCGGCCCGCGCGTTCCCCGTGGACAGCCGCTGCAGGGCTGCGCGCGCCTCGTCGAGCTGGACTTGCACCTCGCGCGCCGTCGCCTCCGTGGCCGCGGCGCGCTTGAGCAGCTCGCGCTCTCGCGCGGCGATGCGCTCCTCCTCCTCGGCGAGCCACTCGGCCTCGGCCGCCGGCGTTCCAGGAGGTGGGATGACGCGCCCTTCCATCGTGCCTCCTGGTCCTACTTCCGCGCGGGGAGCCCCACCACCCGGCGCACCTCGTCCACCAGCGGGGCCGCGAGCGCGCGGGCCCGGGCCGCGCCGTCCTGGAGCACCGCCTCCACCGCGGCGGGGTCCTTCTCCAGCTCCGCGCGGCGGGCGCGGGCGGCGTCGAAGCGCGCGTGGAAGGCCTCCAGCAGCCGCTTCTTGTACTCGCCGTAGCCGGTGCCGCCCTTGCGGAAGCTCTCCTCGACCGCCCGCAGGTCTTCGGGCGACAGGAAGAGCTTGAGCAGCGCGAAGACGGTGTTCTTCTCCGGGTCCTTGGGCGCCTCCACCGGGGTGGAGTCGGTGACGATGCCCATGATCTGCTTCTTCAGCTCCTTGTCCGTGCCGAAGAGGTCGATGGTGTTGTTGTACGACTTCGACATCTTGTCGCCGTTGGTCCCCGGCACCACCGCGGTCGAGTCGAGGATCAGCGCGTCGGGGAGCTTGAGCAGTCCCCGCGGGCTCTTGCCCGAGGCGCCGCCGGGATCCTGCGGGTCGTAGCCGGGCTGGTAGGTGGTGTTGAACTTGGTGGCGATGTCGCGCGTGAACTCGATGTGCTGCCGCTGGTCGCTGCCCACCGGGACGAGGTCGCTCCCGTAGAGGAGGATGTCGGCGGCCTGCAGCGTGGGGTAGGTGAAGAGCCCCAGGTTGGGCGACTGCCCCCGGGCGATCTTGTCCTTGAAGCTGGTGCCCCGCTCCATGAGCGCCACCGGCGTCACCGTGCTGAGGACCCAGTACAGCTCGGCGTGGAACGCCACGTCGGACTGGCGGAAGAGGATGGACCGGGAGGGGTCGAGCCCCAGCGCCAGGAAGTCGAGCGCCACGCCGCGGGTGAACTCCCGCAGCTGCGCCGGGTCGCGCACGCTGTTGAGCGCGTGCAGGTCGGCGATGAAGTACAGGGCCTCGCCGCCCTCGGCCTTCACCCGCTCCTGCAGCTCCACGAACTGGCGGATGGCGCCGAAGTAGTTGCCCAGGTGCAGCTTGCCCGAAGGCTGGACTCCAGAAAGGATTCGCATGCTCGTCGTCTTCTCGTCTTCAGGGGGTGTGGGG
>CAZAIE010001563.1:0-1699 GCA_964485035.1 uncultured Myxococcaceae bacterium
TCCTCTCCCACTCCTCGAACGTCTCTGGCGCCATCTGTCCCGTCGCCGAGGTGGGACGCATCGCCCGCGAGCGCGACCTGCTCTTCTGCGTGGACGCCGCCCAGAGCGCCGGGGTGCTGCCCATCGACCTGGCGGCGATGGGCATCGACCTGCTCGCCTTCACCGGGCACAAGGCGCTGTACGGCCCGCAGGGCACCGGTGGGCTCTGCGTCGGCGCGCGCGCCAGGGGCCGGCTCCGGCCGCTCCAGTACGGCGGGACCGGCAGCGCCTCCGACTCGGACGTCCACCCCAGCTTCCTCCCGGACTGCTTCGAGGCCGGCACCCTGAACGCCGTCGGCATCGCCGGGCTCGCGGCCGGGCTGGCGTTCGTCCAGGAGCGGGGCGTCGAGGCCATCCGCGCGCACGAGACCGCGCTCGTCCGGGAGCTGCTCGCAGGCCTTGCCAGCATCCCCGGAGTCCGCGTGTTCGGGCCCGGCGACCCGGCGGTGCGCTCCGCCGTGGTCTCGTTCAACGTCGAGGGCCTCAGCTGCTCCGAGGTCGCGCAGGAGCTGGAGGAGCGGGCCGGCGTCTGCTGCCGCGCGGGCCTGCACTGCGCGCCGCTCGCGCACCAGCAGCTCGGGACGTTCCCGGAGGGGACGGTCCGGTTCAGCCTGGGAGCCTTCAACACCCGAGAGGAGATCGCCGGCGCGCTCGCCGCCATCCGGGCGCTCGCGGAGCGATCAGGAACAGGAGGCACGTCATGAAGCAGACCGTAGATGCCCGCGGGCTCGCCTGCCCGCAGCCGGTGGTGCTCACGCTCAAGGCGCTCGCGGACGCGTCCGAGGTGGTGACCATCGTGGACAACGCTGCCGCCGTCGAGAACGTGACGCGGCTGGGGAGGTCCAAGGGCTGCACCGTCGAGGTGGATGCGAAGCCCGACGGCACGTACCTCACGCTCCGGCGCGAGGGGGCCGTCCCCGAAGCGAGGACCGAGCACGTGGTGGTCTGCTCGACCGCGCCGGCGACCGGTCCGCTGGTGCTGTTCGTGCCGTCCGACAGCCTGGGGCGCGGACCGGCCGAACTCGGAGAGCGGCTGATGGGCGCGTTCTTCCACTCGCTGCTCGAGGTGAAGCCCAAGCCGGCGACGATCATCTTCATGAATGCCGGAGTGAAGCTGGCCGTGGAAGGCTCGCGGGCGCTCGACGACCTGCAAGCGCTGGCCGCCCAGGGCATCGACATCCTTTCGTGCGGCACGTGCCTGGGCTACTTCGGGCTCTCGGACAAGCTGCGGGTGGGGCGGGTGTCGAACATGTACGACATCGCCACCGCGCTTCTGGAGGCAGGCAGAGTTGTCGAGCTCTGATCCCAACGTCCGCTTTGGAGTGGTGCTCTTCAAGTCGGTCCACGGCGCGCTCGGCGCGGAGCGGCTGCTGGTCGCGGCGGGGGTGGCGCACAAGCTCATCCCCGTGCCGCGGCACCTGAGTTCGAGCTGCGGCTTCTGCGTCCGCTTCGACTGGGAGAAGCGGGAGATAGTCGAGCCGCTGCTCGCTGGCGCGAACCTGGGAGTGGAGGGCCTCGTCGCCCTCTAGCCGTCCCCGAGTCGCGAGTGCTACTGCGCGCGGTGCCGAGCGTCTGCTGGGGGGCACTCCCTGGCCGGGGAGGATGCACAGTCCAGGGGTGCTTCCACCGCGAACTGGCGCGCCTGACCATGGCTTCGTAC
>CAZAIE010001564.1:0-1696 GCA_964485035.1 uncultured Myxococcaceae bacterium
TAAGGCCCCACGCGCGCACGGGCCTACCTGCGCGATATCTTCACGGCCTCTGAGCTTCCCACTTCCGAAAAATCACAGCGGGCCCGGGAGCGACTCCCGGGCCCGCTGGCTTTTCCGGAACAGGCGCTGGGCTACTGGAAGCGCTTGAGGATGATCGACGTGTTGATGCCGGCGAAGGCGAAGTTGTTGGTCATGATGATCTCCGGCTTCGCCTGCCGGGGGGCGCCCATCACGTAGTCCAGCGCCGCGCACTTGGGGTCGGGCTTCTCGAGGTTGCGGTTGGTGGCGAGGAAGCCGTCCTGGAACATCGCCAGGCAGAAGCAGCTCTCGATGGCCCCGCAGGCCCCCAGCGTGTGCCCGGTGTTGCCCTTGGTGGAGCTGATGGGGACCTTGTCGCCCAGCACGCGGTGCACCGCGGCGCTCTCGCAGACGTCGCCGATGTCCGTCGCCGTCGCGTGCGCGTTGACGTAGTCGATGCGGTCCGGCGCGACCTGGGCCACGCGCAGCGACTCCTGCATGACGCGGGTCATCCCCTCGTCCGACGGGGCGGTCATGTGCCAGCCGTCGCAGTTGGTCGCCGCGCCAAGGACCTCCGCGTAGATCCGCGCGCCGCGCGCCTGCGCGTGCTCGAGGCTCTCGAGGATGAGCGTGCCCGCGCCCTCGCCCACCACCAGCCCGTCCCGCTTCTCGTCGAACGGGCGCGGCGTGGCCTCGGGGCGGTCGTTGTACCCCCGCGAGGTGGCGAACATGATGTCGAACACGCTGGCGTTGGAGACGTGCATCTCCTCCGCGCCGCCGCAGACCATCACGTCCTGCAGCCCGTACTTCACCGCCTCGAAGCCGTAGACGATGCCCTGGCTCGAGGAGACGCAGGCCGAGCAGGTGGTGACCACGCGCCCGCGGATCTGGAAGTAGGCGGCGAGGTTCGCCGGGGCGGTGTGGCTCATCAGGCGCAGGTAGGTCGCCGACTGGATGCCGTTGACCGTCCGCTCGATCGCTAGCTTCTTGAAGAAGTCCTCGACCGCGGGCATGGAGCCGGAGGTGGAGCCGTAGGCGAGGCCGGTGCGCCCGCTCGCGATCACGTCCTCCGGGAGCTTGGCGTCGGCCAGCGCCTGCTGGGTGGCCCAGGTCGCGAGCATCGCCACGCGCCCCATGGTGCGGGTCTTCTTCTTGGGCAGCACCGACAGGTCGGCCCGGCAGACGGCGCCCAGCCGCGCGTTGAGGCCCTGGAGTTCCTCCCAGCCCTCCATGCGCACGATGCCGCTCTTGTTCTCGCGCAGCGCCTGCGACACCTCGTCCAGGCTCTCGCCGAGGGGACTGGTCAGACCGATTCCCGTGATCACCACCCGATGCGTGTTCATGCCCGTCCTCGAGGCGCTACGCGAGCCCGCCGTTGATGCCGATGACCTGGCCGGTGATGTACGCCGCGGCGTCGCTGGCGAGGAACCCCACCAGCGCCGCGACCTCCTCGGCCTTGCCCAGCCGCCGCATGGGGATCATCTTCATGATCTCCTCCATGGGCGCATCCTTGATCATGTCCGTGTCGATGAGGCCCGGGGCGACGCAGTTCACCGTCACGCCCCGTCGCGCGACCTCCTGCGCGAGCGCGCGGGTGGCGCCGATGAGCCCAGCCTTCGCCGCGGAGTAGTTCACCTGCCCGCGGTTGCCGATGACCCCGGCCACGGAGGAGATGTTG
>CAZAIE010001565.1:0-1696 GCA_964485035.1 uncultured Myxococcaceae bacterium
GCGGGCTCGTCGAGCAGCCGGCCGAGCGAGGGGATGGCGCCGGGGTCGCCCAGCGCGCCCAGCGCCTCGATGGCCATCTCGCGCTCGGCCTCGCCGCCCTCGCGGGCCAGCTCCACCAGCGCCGGGGTGGCCTCCCGGGCGTGCAGCCGCGAGATGGCCTCGATGGCCAGGGGCCGAACCTCGGGCAAAAAGTCCGGCAGCGAGCGAAGGAGCACCGGGCCCACCGGCGCGCCCAGCCCCTGCAGCGCGCGCAGCGCCGCGCCGTGCAGCGCCTCGAGCCCCGCCGCGCGCACCACCGCCGGTCCGTCCGAGGCCTCGCCGGCGACGCCCAACACGCGCATCGCGCCCTCGATGGCCAGGGCGTTCCCCGCGTCGAGCATCTCCCGCGCGAGCTGCGCCACCCGCGCCGTGGACCGGGTGGTGGCGCGCAAAGTCTGGGAGAAGCCCTGGAAGCCCTTCTCCCCGAAGTGCTGCACCTGCAGCGCCAGCGCCTCGAAGGCCGCCTCGCGGGTGCTGCGCGAGGGGTCCTTGAGCCCCTCGGCGATGAGCTCCAGCGCCCCGCGGCCGGAGACGGTGCCCAGAAGGCGCAGCACCGCGCGGCGCAGGTAGCGGTCCTTCGCCAGCGGCGCGAGCACGGCGATGGGCGGCGCCCGCCCCAGGCGCGCCAGGGCGTCCAGCGCCGCGAGCTGCAGCATCCGGTCGTCGCGCCCGAGCGCGGCCTCCAGCGCCCCGGCGGCGGCCGTCCCGCCCACCTTCCCCAGCGCCTCGGCGGCGGCCGCGCGCACGTTGCCGTCGGCGTCCGAGAGCGCGGCAACGAGCGCCCCGGCGGCCACGGGGTCGCGGATCTCCCCGAGCACGTCCGCGGCGAACTTGCGCACGTCGCAGTCCCCGCCGGCGAGCCGGGCGGCGACCGCCTCGACCGCCGGCCGGCCGATGCGGATGAGGGCCTCGGCGGCCGAGTTGCGCGCCCCGGCGTCGTCCGCGTCCGAGAGCCGGTCGAGCAGCCCCCCGATGGCCCGCGAAGGCTCGCGCAGCCCGGCCAGCCGCTCCACCGCGGCCTTGCGCACCCGCCAGCTCGGGTCGGAGAGGCTGGAGAGCAACCGGTCCAGGTCGCGCTCCGGGCAGAGGCCGGCGACGGCCCGGTAGCGGACCTCCGCCTCCTGGTCGAGCGTGGGCTGCGTCGCAGCTTCTTCGGGCCTCATCGTCCCCTCCGTCCCCTCGTGGCTCAGCGTTCCTTCTCGGCGGTGCGCACCGCGGCCCGCGCCGCCGCGTCGGGCACGGCGTCGGACTCGAGCAGGGCCTTCACGTTCAGGAGCAGCTTCAGCGCGTCGGGCGGCCCGCACACGCCCAGGAAGAACCGCGGCCCCGAGGCGGCCAGCATCCGCGGCGCCCGGCGGATCTCGGAGCGGGGGATGCGCAGCACCTCGGTCACCGCGTCCACCACCAGCCCCACCCGCCGGCCCCCCACGGTGCAGATGAGGTACTTCGACTTCTTGGTCGTCGGCCCCGGCGACAGGCCCAGTCGGCGGCGCAGGTCGACCACCGGGATGATCACCCCGCGCAGGTTGATGACCCCCTCGACGAACGCCGGCGCGCGCGGCACCGGGGTGATCTTGAGGGGCGGGATGATCTCCTTGATGCGCATGATGTCGACGACGTACTCCTCGCCGCCGACGACGAAGGCGCAGAGCTGGTC
>CAZAIE010001566.1:0-1695 GCA_964485035.1 uncultured Myxococcaceae bacterium
GGTCTGCACGCCGAAGGTGAAGGCGTCATTGCCCGGGGGCAAGACCTGGGAGTACACGGTGGAGGCGGAGGTCACCGACGTGAACCGCCAGCGGCTGGCGAACCGGACCTCGGTCGTCGTGCATCCTGCCGCGGTCTACGCCGGGCTGCGCACCGCGAGCGAGGGCTTCGCCGAGGTCGGCAAGC
Source organism: uncultured Myxococcaceae bacterium (assembly GCA_964485035.1). Lineage (GTDB taxonomy): Bacteria > Myxococcota > Myxococcia > Myxococcales > UBA5297 > CAZAIE01. The sequence continues at coordinate 186 of CAZAIE010001566.1, forward strand.
CAGTGAAGATCGAACTCGTCGCCGCCTCGCCTGACGGCCAGCGCCAGGCCGGCGTCCCGCTCGCGCTGGAGGTCAAGCGCCGTGACTGGAGGTCCATCCAGAAGAAGGGCGCAGGCGGCGAGTACTTCACCGAGTCCGAGGCGGTGGAGACGCGCGTCGCCGGGTGCGAGGTGAAGTCCGAGGCGACGCCCGCCACCTGCGAGTTCACGGTGGAGAAGCCAGGGATGCACACCCTCGAGGTCACCGCCACCGACGCGCAGGGCCGCAAGCAGGCCTCGCGCATCTCGATCTACGCGGTGGGCGCGGGCTGGGTCTCGTGGCAGCGCAACGACACCGACCGCATCGACCTGGTCCCCGACAAGGCCCGCTACGACGTGGGCGAGACCGCGAAGATCCTGGTGAAGAGCCCCTACCCCGAGGCCGACGCGCTGCTCACCGTCGAGCGCGAGGGCGTGTTCACCGCCAAGAAGGTGCACCTCACCGGCGCCGCCGCGACCCTCGAGGTCCCGCTCGACGAGTCGCTGGTGCCCAATGCCTTCGTCGGCGTGGTGCTCACCCGCGGCCGCGTGCCGGGAGACCAGGGCATCGAGTCCGGCCAGGACCCCGGGCGCCCGGCGGTGCGGGTGGGCTACCTCGAGCTGCGCGTGGAGAAGAAGAGCAAGCGGCTGGCGGTGACCGTCACCCCTGACGCGAAGGACAAGCGCCCCCGCGACAAGGTGAAGGTGGCGGTGAAGGTCGCCGACTCCAAGGGCCAGGCGGCCCGGGCCGAGGTGACGGTGTGGGCGGTGGACGAGGGCGTGCTGCGGCTGACCGCCTACGAGAAGCCCGACCTGGTCGAGGCGGTGCACCCGCTGCGCGGCCTGTCGGTGCGCATCGGCGAGCCGCTGCTGCACCTCGTGCTGGCGCGCCTGTATGGCGAGAAGGGCTCGCCGCAAGGCGGTTCCGGAGGCGCCGACCCCACCGGCGGCGGCTTCCGCTCGAGGTTCAAGACCACCGCGGCGTTCGAGACCGCGGTCACCGACGCCCAGGGCGTGGCCCACGTCGAGTTCGAGCTGCCGGACAACCTCACCACCTTCCGCATCATGGCGGTGGCGGCGACTGCCGGAGACCAGTTCGGCGGCGGCCAGGCCGAGGTGGCGGTCTCCAAGCCGCTGCTCGCGCTGCCGGCCCTGCCGCGCCTCGCCCGCGTGGGCGACACCTTCGAGGCGGGCGTCGTGGTCCACACCAAGGGGACCACGCTCGGCGACGTGAAGGTCACGGCCGAGGCCAAGGGCCTGGAGCTCGCCGGCCCCGCCGAGAAGACGGTCTCCATGGCCGACGGCAAGCCCAAGGAGGTGCGCTTCGGGTTCCTCGGCAAGACCCCCGGCACCGCGACCCTGCGCTTCGCGGTCGCCTCGGGCAGCGAGAAGGACGGGGTGGAGCAGAAGATCCCCGTCGCGCTCCCGGTCCTCAAGGAGGCGGTGGCGACCTACGGCGACACCACCGACAAGCGGCAGGAGGGCATCGTCCC
>CAZAIE010001567.1:0-1693 GCA_964485035.1 uncultured Myxococcaceae bacterium
TTCTCGAGGTGAACGTGCTCCCGATGTGAGTGCGGTCAGCTCGGATCCTGGCCCAGCAGGTGGGTGCTGTGCTTGCCCTGGAACCAGGCGCCGGTGACGCGGCTGCGGCGGAAGGTCCCGAGCCAGCCGAGGGGCTTCACGAACACCTCGACGTGCCAGGACCTCTCGCCGAGGTCGGGGAGCGTGGCGCCGTGGTCCTCGAGCAGGCGGTACCAGCCGGGGGCCTGATCGAGGACGAGGACCGCTCGGGCGGCCTGGGGGTCGGTGTTGAGGAAGATGCTCGTTGGGCTGGGTCCCGGAGCGAGGGCGCCCGAACGTGCGTGGTGGCCCAGGTGGAGCGGGTTGTAGCCACCGCCGAGGGGTGGCTGTCCCTTGTTCTTCTCGTAGAACGCGTGGCGGGCGGCGCCCTGGGCGAGCCAGGACGGGTCGGAGAAGTCCCGCGGGTCGCGTCCGGGCCGCTGGTCCCAGCACCAGGCCTCGAAGAGGCAGAAGTCGTCGTCCCCGCTCCAGACGTCCAAGAGGAGCGCGAGTCGGGGATCGTCGGGCTCGCTCGGGCTTTCGCGCCTGAGGCGGGAGAGGCCCAGGCCAGGGTCGGACCAGCCGAGGAGCAGGTTGAGCAGGTAGTAGGCGGCCTCCCAGTAGGCATGGGCCGGGTCGGAGCGGTCGTGCCGGAGCTTCGGGAACTCGACGGTCTCGGAGGGGTTGGCGAGGGCGCGGTGGACGGCGGGGATGAGCAGGCCCCACTCGGCCTGGCACACGAGGGAGGGATCGTCGGTCGAGGGCAGGTGGCTCTCCCAGTCCTTCGGCCAGGGGGTCAGGGTCACGGGCATCAGTTGCTCCTCGAGATGCGTGGGGGACGGCGCTTGGTGGTCAGGGTCTGGGAGGCGGCGGCGGTGCCCCGGATCCGGAGGGGCTCGATGCCGTGCTCGGGGGCCTGGTGGACGAGCTCCTCGAGGGTGCGCTCGGTGCCGGGAGGGAGCTGCTCGAGGAGCCACTGCTCGGTGGTCCGGCAGGTCCTGGGAGCATTGGTGGGCACGAACACGCCGGCGCCCAGGGGCTCGAAGGTCGGGGATCCGTAGAGGAGGGAGTAGACGGTCCGGGGCTGGACGGTGCGGCCGTCGCGGGCGAGCTGGGCGTGGACGTCGGTCCAGTGGAGGGCGCAGCGGTGCTGCTGGTAGGCGGCCAGGACTGCGAGGAGGGTGTTGGGGGCGCCGTCGCCGTGCTCGGTGAGCTGCCAGCGGCCTCGTCGGCCGGTGTGGGAGAAGCGCTGGGCGCTGCTCAGGCAGCTGGAGACGTGGTGGGGAGTCAGCGCTGCGAAGCTCTCGGGGTCGATGAAGGCCAGGGCGCTGGAGAGCTCGTCGCAGTGGAAGTCGAGGACCCCGGCGCGGGCGAGCTCTCTTGCGAGGGTGGCGAGCCGGGTGAGGAGGGGATGGAGGCGCAAGGCGCAGCGATGGTCCCGGGTGACGTGGAGCTCGTCCTGGAACCGGACCAGGAGGGTGTCGAGGTGGGGGCCTCGGGCGAGCTGCTCGAGGACGGCGCGGGGGAAGAACCCCTCCCCTTCCAGGCAGGCGCGCAGGTGCTGGTGGGCCTTGGCGGAGTCGGTGGGGGACTCGAGGCTCCAGAGGTCGGCTTCGAGCTTTGACCTTCCCGTAAGAACCCCACCGATTTGTCGCTGTTAGTGCTGTTCCGGACA
>CAZAIE010001568.1:0-1689 GCA_964485035.1 uncultured Myxococcaceae bacterium
GCCCGCCTCCACCTCCAGCACCCTCCCGTCCGCCTCCAGCGGCTCGACCGCCGACACCGTGAGCCAGAGCTTCACCACCGCGCCCGCAGCCAGCGGCTTGCGCGCCGGGACGAAGAGCCGACCGGCCGTCGCCGCCCGGGTCACCGCGACCGCGAGGTCCTCCGCCGAGTCGAAGTGCAGGCTGAGCGCGGGCACCGCGAGCTGCAGCCCCATCCGCGCGCGGAACGCCTCCACCGCCTGGTTCGGGAGCGCGCTCGCGTCCTCGCGCACCGGAAAGCCCGAGAGGTGCGCGTAGAACCGCCCGCGGTCGGCCTCGGCCAGCAGCTCCGGCTCCACCAGCCGCCCCCGTAGCCGGCCCGCCTCGCGGGTCATCTTCTGGCGCAGGGCGCTCGAGTAGCGCGCGAACGAGAAGCGGAAGAGCACCAGCACGTCGCCGTGGTCGGGCTTGCCCAGCAGCTCCACCATCGGCGGCGGCGGCCCGAACCGCTCCCCCAGCTCCACCAGCACCTCGGGGAGGAGCGAGAGCTCCGCGTCGGTCTGGGCCAGCACGGCGAAGTCGTACAGGGCTGAGGAGCGCTCGGTCATGTCGCCCCTGAGTGTAGCCGCGGCCTACTTGGAATGGTGGACGTAGACCCCGGTCCACCCCGGCGGAGCCTCGTCCCCCAGCGCGGCCAGCCGCTCGAGGTACAGGGGCGCGACGGCGTCGTGCGGGTTCTCGGCCGCGAAGCGGGTGAAGCCCTCCCTCGCCCGCGAAAAGTCCCCCGTGCGCCAGGCCGCCACCGCCGCCGCGAACAACTCCGGCTCCCGGTAGGTCGCAACCGTCCGGCCCGGCCCCGCCACCAGCTCGTGGATGGCCACCGCCTGGTGCTTGCCCTTCACCTGCACCAGGTCGACCTCCCGGAAGGTGAAGGCGTCGCCAGCCGCCCGCCGCGTCGCCTCCCCCACCAGGCAGAAGACCCCGTAGGCCTTGGTCAGCCCCTCCAGCCGCGAGGCCAGGTTCACCGCGTCGCCGGCGATGGTGTAGTTGACCCGGTTCTCCGAGCCCATGTTGCCCACCACCATCTCCCCGGTGTTCAGCCCCACGCCGATGCGCACCCTGAGCCCCAGCGCCCGGAACGGCCCCGCATTCAGCCCCTCCAGCTCCCGGTGCATCGCCAGCACCGCCGCCACCGCCCGCGCCGCGTGGTCCGCGTGCAACACCGGCGCGCCGAAGAACGCCATCAGCGCGTCGCCGATGTACTTGTCCAGGAGCCCGCCCTGCGCCTGCACCGCCCGGGTCATCGCCCCCAGGTGCGTGTTGAGGAAGCGCAGGAGCTCCTGCGGATCCAGCTGCTCGGAGAGGGTGGTGAACCCGCGGATGTCCGAGAAGAGCGCGGTGAGCACCCGCCGCTCCCCGCCCAGCCGCACCGGGTCGCCCTGCTCCAGCTCGCGCACCACCTCCTCGGCCAGGTAGTGCGTGAACGCCCGCCGCAGCTCCCGGCGCTGCCGCCCCTCCACCGCGTAGGCCCCCGCGAGCGAGGTGAGCAGCACCGCGGCGAACGCCACCGACGGCCAGACCCAGCTCAGCCAGAGGTCGGCCCGCGAAAAGGCGAGGTGGCTCGCGACGAGCCACGCTGCGAAGAGCGCCACCGCGGCCAGCACCTGCAGCGCGGGCCGACCTCTGGCTGAGCTGGGTCTGGCCGTCGGTGG
>CAZAIE010001569.1:0-1688 GCA_964485035.1 uncultured Myxococcaceae bacterium
CCGCCGACCCAGTCCCAGAAGCCGAACATGTTCTCGGTGTCGATGCCGAACTTCGCCACCTCCTTGGCGTTGGTGGAGACGGCCACGAAGTGCTTGGGGACCGCGTCCTTGCCCAGGCGGCCCACCAGCCAGTCGCGCGCGGACATGGCGTTGGTGAGCGTCTCCTGGGTGGTGAAGGTCTTCGAGGCGACGATGAAGAGAGTGGTCGCCGGGTCGAGCCGCTTGAGGGTCTCGGCGAGGTGCGTGCCGTCGACGTTCGAGACGAAGTGGGCGCGCAGATCGAGCCGCGCGTAGTGCTTGAGCGCCTCGCAGACCATGAGCGGGCCCAGGTCCGAGCCGCCGATGCCGATGTTCACCACGTCGGTGATGGACTTGCCGGTCTGGCCCTTCCAGGTCCCGCCCCGCAGCCGCTCGACGAAGCTGCGCATCTTGGCGAGCACCGCGTTGACCTCGGGCATCACGTCCTTGCCGTCCACGAGGATCGGCCGGTCGCGGCGGTTGCGCAGCGCCACGTGCAGCACCGCCCGGTCCTCCGTCCGGTTGATCTTCTGGCCGTTGAACATCGCCTCGATGTTGTCCTTGAGGTGGCAGTGCTCGGCCAGGTTCACCAGCAGCTTCAGGGTCTCGTCGGTGATGCGGTTCTTCGAGTAGTCCACCACCCACTCCTCGAAGTGCGCGGTGAAGCGCTCGAAGCGCGCCGGGTCCTGCTCGAACAGCGTGCGCATGTGCAGGTGGCGCATCGTGGAGTGGTGCTCGACCAGGGCCTGCCAGGCGGGCGAGGAGGTGAGGGCGGACATGGGCAACTCCTGGGGAAGGGGTGGGAAAGGCGAATGGCCACGGGATGATAGCGGGCCCGGTGTGCGGGCGCGAGGGGACGAACGGTGGATGTGCGGCGCCCGCCACGGATCGATCGCCACGCCGGGTCGGACAGACCGACAGCCGCACCCTGCTCGGCAAGCAGCGCAGATCCTGGAGTCCTGGGACTTCTGTCGCCCGCTCCGCTACTTGCCGGGGAAGTACCGTGCGCGGAGCCCAGCGAGGCAGGCGCGGTGGCTGGGGAACGGCTCCTCGGTGCAGCCCGCGAACTTCTTCGACGCGAAGCCGGCCACCTCCAGCGACTCGTCCCCGGTGTTGTCGCCGCACCCCGAGGCGAGGCCGACCAGGAGACGGTCGCTCGTGAGCCAGCGCTTGAGCCCCTCGCAGTCGGCCGGCGAGAGGGTCGCCCGGTGCCGCACGTTCTCGACCTGCAGCCCGAAGGTGCAGGTGGAGTCGAGGGTGTAGAAGTCCACCGCTGCGCTGCTCGGGCCTGGCCGCACCTTGGCCTGACTCATCATCCAGGTGAACTCGTCGGGCGTGCTCGGTCCCACGTCCCCGAGGCAGTCGACCGCGCCCCCGGTCTGCGCGGGCACCGTGGTCGTGAGGCTCCGCACCGGCCCCTCCTCGAGGGAGGACTCGACGCTCGGCTCGCACGCCGCCAGAAGGAGGACAGCCATCGCTGCAACGAGACGCATCGTCATCTGGACCCCCAAGTTCTTCCCGGCCACGAACGAGAGTGTACGCCGAACGGTCCGCAGTCCCCAGTCCTCCCCATGACCGGCGTTGCCCCCCGTCCGGCACTCGTCTAAACACTCCGCGGCGGGGGGCAACGCCGGTCATGGGGAGGACTGGGGACTGCGGACCGTTCGGCG
>CAZAIE010001570.1:0-1683 GCA_964485035.1 uncultured Myxococcaceae bacterium
CTTCAGGTCGTGCGTCGCGATGCCCGCCTTGCGCAGCGGGCAGTCGATGGGCGGGTGGGCCGGGTCGTGGACCGGAGCCGCAGCGACGGCGGCCGCGGGCGGAGAGACCGCGGGCGGAGAGGCCGCGGGCGTCGCAGTGGGAGGTGTGGCGGCAGGCGGCGTCGCGGGGGTGGGAGGTGTCGGCTTGCAGCCGGCGCAGGCGAAGAGGAGGGCAAGGAGGAGGAAGCGCATGCAGCGCACTCTAGACAAGGCCCGAGCTGGTCACTCCTCTTCTTCGAGCATGCCGACCACCGCCGCGACGCAGGACTCCGAGAGCCAGCGCCCGGCGATCTCCCGCAGCTCCAGGTCCGTCGGTGGCCGACAGCCCAGCTCTGCGGCGCGCGCCGCGGCGAGCGGTCCGAGCTCCCTCGCGAGATCCAGCGTGGTCGAGGAGTCGAGCGCCGGACCGAGCCGCCTCGCGAGCGCGCCGAGGAGCGTGCGCAGCTCCCACTCGTCCAGGGTCGGGGTCATGGTCCAGGCGCGGGCGCAGGGACGGGCGCGGCGATGGGATCCACCACGGGGATGGTGACCTTGCGCGTGAAGATCAGCTTCTCGGCGTTCGAGTAGTACAGCTTGCGCAGCACCTCGGGCGGCAGGTGGATGCCGTTCACCTTCCAGCGACCCTGGATGGGCGTCGGGTGGTCGAGGTTCTTCTGGTCGGTCTCGAAGAACCGGTAGTGCGCCTCGTAGAACTTCACTGCGTCCTCGAAGCCCACCGGGTTCTCCGAGACCGAGCCGAGCTGCCAGTGGCCGGGCGACATCGCGATGTCGGTGCCGAAGAGGATGCGGTCCTGGAACTTCTGGAAGAACGCGCGTTGCCGCTCGACGGGGTGGCGCCCGAACTCCGGCACGCGCGCGGAGGTGTCCACGAAGACGTTGGGGTGCGCGTCGAGCAGCTTCTCCATGTAGTCCAGGTCCTCGGAGAGCCCGAGGTGGATGAAGAGGAAGGTGGTCTTCGGGTGGCGTGCCACGAGCCGCTGCGCCTGCGCCCACAGCTCCATGAGCGGTGGGTAGTCCCCGCCGTGGAAGCTCCAGTCCGGCGCGAGCTTCAGCTCGTCCCACCGCTCGTTCTCCGGCACCGCCGGCTCGAAGAACGCCTTGGGGTCGCCGACGTGGATGGCGACGACCACGTTCAGCTTCGCCGCGCGCTCCATGATCGGGTCGAAGCGCGCGTCGTCGATGGGGATGAGCTTGCCCTGGGCGTCGCGCGCGCCCAGGCCCATGGCCTTGAAGAACTTGATGCCCTTCGCGCCGTAGCCCACCTCGCGCTCCAGCCGCTCGGCCTCGTGTGCGCCCCAGCCCGGCTGCTCGACGCCCGCCCAGGAGACGTTCACGAAGAACTCGAACTGCTCCTTGAGCCGGTGCTTGACGTGCAGCGTCGCGGCGAAGGCGCGCGAGCCCAGGAAGCCGCCGTTCTTGTTGCAGAACTTCACCACCCCCACGCGCTTGAAGAGCGCCAGCGCGGTGTCGATGGACTCATCGATCGGGGCGATGAGGGTGTGCGAGTCGATGACCGGGCCGCGATCGGCGGCGGGCGGTGCGGGAGGCGGAGTCGCCGGCTTGCGGCATGCGCCGAGCGAGAGGGCCACGAGCAGCACGGCAGCGCGGAGGGCGAAGGACATGCCGCCAAGGATACCCGCGCGG
>CAZAIE010001571.1:0-1681 GCA_964485035.1 uncultured Myxococcaceae bacterium
ACCCACGACCGCGTGCTGGTCTCGCCGGCGCCGGGGCGGCCGGGGAAGATGCCGTTCTGGCACGGGGACTCGGTGGGCCGGCCGCTGGAGGTGGGGCGGCGCATCGGAAAGCTGGTGCGCGAGCTGGCCGAGCTTCCCCCGCCCGCAGCCATCGCCCGGCTGACCGCGGACGACGCCCTCGACACCCGCGCGGCCGAGAACCTGCTGCGCTACCTCGACGACCAGCGCGCGGCCACGGGCGTGCTCCCCAGCGACCGCACGGTGGTGGTCGAGCGCACCCGCGACGAGCTGTGCGACTGGCGGGTATGCGTGCTCACGCCCTTCGGCGGCCGGGTCCACGCGCCGTGGGCGATGGCGGTGACCGCGAAGATCCGCAAGGAGCGGGGGCTCGAGGCGGAGACGATGTGGAGCGACGACGGGTTCGTGGTCCGCCTGCCGGACTCCGACGCCGCTCCCGACCCGGCCTGGTTCGTGCCGGCTCCGGACGAGCTGGAGGACCTGCTCTGGGGCGAGCTGGGCGGGACGGCGATGTTTGCGGCCCGCTTCCGCGAGAACGCGGCCCGTGCGCTCCTCCTCCCCAAGCGGCACCCCGGCGTGCGCATGCCGCTGTGGCAGACGCGCAAGCGCGCGGCGGACCTGCTCGCGGTGGCCTCACGGTTCCCCTCGTTCCCGATGGTGCTGGAGACCTACCGGGAGTGCCTGCGCGACGTGTTCGACGTGCCCGCGCTGACGGACACGCTGCAGCGCGTCCGGGCCCGGTCGATCCGCCTGGTGACGCGGGACACGCAGGCGCCGTCGCCGTTCGCCTGCGTGACCCTCTTCGGGTTCGTGTCCAAGTACCTCTACGAGGGCGACGCGCCGCTCGCCGAGCGGCGTGCCCACGCCCTGTCCATCGACCACGCGCAGCTGCGGGAGCTCCTGGGCGAGGTGGCGCTGCGCGAGCTGCTCGAGCCCGAGGCGCTCGAGGCGGCCGGGCGGGTCCTCCAGCGGCTGGACGAGCCGCTCCGCGCCCGCTCGGTCGACGCCCTGCACGACCTCTTGCTGCGCCTGGGCGATCTCTCGGAGGACGAGGTCCGGGAGCGCTCGGCCTCGGCCGAGTGCTCCCTGTGGCTGCGTGCGCTCGTCGACGCCCGCCGCGTGGTGGCGCTTCCGGTGGGCGGACAGCCCCGCTTCGTGGCCGTGGAGGACGCCGTGCGCTACCGGGACGCGCTCGGCCTCGCGCTGCCCGAGGGGCTGCCGCCGGGGCTCCTCGAGCCGGTGGCGGAGGCAGCCCAGGACCTCGTGCACCGCTACGCGAGGACCCATGCGCCGTTCACCCTCGACGAGTTCGCGGCGCGGTTCGGCCTCTCGCACGCCACGGCGCTGGCCTGGCTCGACCGTGCGGTGGAGCGGGGGCGGCTGCTGGAGGGGGCGTTCCGGCCGGGTGGCTCGGGCCGGGAGTGGTGCGACCCGGAGGTGCTGCGCGGCCTGCGGCGAAGGTCCCTGGCCCTGCTGCGCAAGGAGGTCGAGCCGGTCGAGCCGAAGACGCTGGCGCGCCTGCACCTGCACTGGCAAGGGGTGACGCGGCGGCGTCATGGACTGGACGCACTGCTCGACACCCTGGAGCAGCTCCAGGGCACGGCGCTGCTTGCCTCCGAGTTCGAGCGCGAGGTGCTGGCCTCGCGGGTGGAGGGCTACAGCC